>JAJDNK010000115.1 GCA_022340715.1 bacterium BMS3Abin03
ACAATACTACAACCATATACACTCCTGCTTAAAGCACGAACCTGTTATAACAATGGATGATGGTGCTGACCTTGTGTCTACTCTTCACAAAGAATATCCTGATCAGTGTAAAAATATTTATGCGTCAATGGAAGAAACGACAACAGGAGTAATCCGTTTGCGTGCAATGCATAAAGATAAAGCATTAAAGTTACCGGTCTTCGCTGTTAATGATGCGCTGACAAAACATTTATTCGATAATCGTTATGGAACAGGTCAATCAACAGTTGATGGAATCATAAGAGCGACTGATATACTGCTGGCTGGTAAAACAGTTACCATCGCCGGTTACGGATGGTGTGGGCGTGGAGTTGCACAGCGGATGAAAGGAATGGGAGCCAGTGTTATTATTACTGAAGTTAATCCTTTAAAAGCGCTTGAAGCTGCAATGGACGGTTTTCTTGTTATGAAAATGGAACAAGCTGTAACGCAATCGGATTTAATTGTCACTGTTGCTGGTAATCTCCATATACTAGAGGAAAAACATTTTATACTTATGAAAGACGGTGTAATGATTGCTAACTCAGGTCACTTTAATGTTGAGATCGATATTCCGGCTTTGGAAAGAATAGCGGTAGGCTCTACGATGAAAGTTCGTAATAATGTTGATGAATACAAGTTAAAGAATGGTAAGAGAATTTTTCTTTTGGGTAAGGGTAGGTTGATTAATCTTGTTGCGGCAGAAGGTCATCCAGCCAGTGTAATGGATATGAGCTTTGCAACACAAGCGCTTGTAACAGAGTATTCTCTAAAACAAAAACTAGAACCGGGTGTTTACAATGTTCCGAAAGAGATCGAAGATTACATTGCTTCGTTAAAGCTCAAAACTATGGGTATTAAAATTGACGAATTAACTGCGGAACAGTATGAATATCTGAATTCATGGGAGATGGGTACGTAAATCAAAATATAGAAAAGGAAAGTATGAACAGCTCGGCTAGAGTGAGTCAACTTAAAAAATCTGCCATTCACGAAATGACAAAATTATCATCACAATATGATGATGTGGCATTTCTATCGTGGGCAAAGCCTGCTTCAGGAACTCCAAAGCACATAAATGATGCTGCTATTGATGCAATTCAAAAAAATTTAACTGCCGGATATTCTCAAAGCGAGGGCTTACCTGAACTAAGAAAGGAAATTGTAAAAAAACTAAAATACGATAATAATATTGATGCAAACATTTCTGAAATAATTTTAACCGTAGGTGCAATTGAAGGATTGGCAGTTGCTGTTTTAGCAACTGTAGATCCAGGGGATGAGGTAATTCTTCCTACACCAACATATTCAACTCATATTACGCAAGTAAAACTTGCATCGGCTAAACCGGTTCTGGTTCCTCTTATTGAAGAAGACAATTTCTCATTGGATATCGAAGCTATTGAAAAAGCAATTACCCCCAATACAAAAGCAATTATGTTTTGCACCCCAAATAATCCAACAGGCACTGTTTTTCCTGAAAAGGATCTCCGCAAATTGGCAGAAATTGTTTTGGAAAAAGATCTAAAAGTAATCGTTGATGAAGCTTACGAGTACTTTGTGTTTGACGGCGAAAAACATTTCAGTATGGCTTCTATTCCTGAAATAAGGAAAAACGTTGTTACGGCTTACACTTTTACAAAAACTTATGCAATGACAGGTTGGAGAATTGGATATTTGCATGCTGATGAAGAAAAATTACTTCAAATAAAAAAAGCACATATTCCATTTGCTATCTGTGCCCCCGTTGTCTCTCAATATGCAGCACTTGCAGCTTTAAAAGGAAGTCAGAGTTCTGTAGAAAAATTCAGATCAGAATATTTGAGAGCAAGAAATCTTATGTGCAAAAGGCTGGACAAACTCGATTCGGTCTTTAAATATGTTAAACCAGGCGGTTCATACTTGATGTTCCCTAAGATACTTTCAGATTCTAAAGTAGATTCCATGGAGTTCTGTAAAAAATTATTAGCCGAGGCAATGGTCTCTGCCACTCCGGGAATAGCTTTTGGACCAACTGGTGAAGGACACATACGGCTTTCGTTTTGTGTTCCTGAGGAAATGATTAATAAAGCATTTGACAGAATGGAAAAGTATTTCAAGTAAAAAAATGTAAAGATTAATAAATCAGAATAAAAAATATGAAGAAGATTGATCACGGTAACATTCTCTCAATGATTTTATGGTTGGTAGCTCTCCATTCATTTATTGTAGGAATCGGCTTGATTGTTATGCCGCCACAATTAATGGAATTTTTAGGATTCAATTCGAGTGGAGATAGATTTTTTCAAAGTCAGGGCGGTGTGTTTCATATTGTTATGACTATTGCTTATTCTCTTGCAGCCTTAAGAACAAGCAGGTTTGAATGCCTGATCCTCTTTTCAATCATAGTAAAATTTTCCGCAACAATTTTCTTGTTTATATACTATTTCTTTGCAGTTCAGATATGGATGGTGTTACTATCAGGTATAACAGATTGTTTGATGGGAATCGTAATACTGTGGATGTATGTATTATATAGTCAAAAAATCAAAATCCATTAGAATGATAAACAAAAATCCATCGATTGTAATAACTGGAGCTTCCGGTTTCATCGGACGTTATATTCTCGATAACATAAAAGAAGAGTATAGCATTTATGCCATAGCCCGCAGATCCCGTAAGGAAGCAAACGTCCCATATCATCATAACCTTAATTGGATTCAGTGTGATATTACTAATTGGAAAACACTCAGTGAAGTCAGACAGTATTTAATTGATCGGGGTGGAGCTGACTTCGTTGTTCACCTAGCCGCCTTTTATGATTTTACTTACAAAGATAATCCGGAATACTCACGAACAAATATCGGAGGAACAAAAAATATTTTAGAATTTACCCGGGGTATTAATGTAAAGCGTTTCTTATTTGCTAGTTCCGTTGCTGCTTGTAGTTTCCCTTCTAACGGAGGCGTTATTAATGAAAAATCAAGACCTGATGCTGATTATGCATACGCC
>JAJDNK010000117.1 GCA_022340715.1 bacterium BMS3Abin03
TGTAATATCCCTGTGTTCGGGATATATCCAACCATAAATGCTAATATTAAAAAGCAAAAGGTTAGAGAAAAGTAAAAAATACTTTTTCATTTTTTGTTCACCCTTATCAATACTAAAATTTTTTAAAGAACAAATTAATTAGGAAAAGATAATTCTTATTTATCATAAGTAAAATTAAGATAATGAATTTTTATCCATTAAAGATAAATATCTGATTACATTTATTTTTTCGATAATCAAGAAATAAAATATTTTAATTTAAAATAGTGTGAAAAAATATTATAAATATTTATGAATTGTTCGTTTAAGCCGTAGATTTATACTACAATCTAAAATTAATAACTTTAAATTACCCAAACTAATTAAGGCAGGGATAAAAATTCATAGTAAACGATAAACATTTAAAAAGCCTCGCCAATTCCAAAATTAAATTGAATGTTTTTCCAGAATGCAGGCTGCCAGTTATTCCAGATAAACTGTCTTGATGCAGGATCATAAAATTTAAAACCAAAATCGATTCTGAAGGGTATAATTATAGTATAATATCTAAAGCCAAAACCTGTTGCAATTGCTATATCAGAAAAACGAAAAGATTTATAACCATTCCAGATATTTCCATAATCCAAAAATAATGCTGCACCAAAATCTTCCGTAAACTTGTTTCTTAATTCAAATGAACCTTCTAGTAAAAATGTACCACCTCTTAACAGATCTTCACTATTTATTCCAAAATAATATATTGTATCTTTGGGAAAAAGTTCTCTAGCTCCCCAGCCTCGCAGGGAAGAAGTACCACCTACGAAAAAAGTCTTATTTGATGGAATTAGTCTATCACTTCCTTCAAATGTCTGAATATAACCAATCTTGAGTTTGATCCCATTTACAAAACGGTTGTTTCTTGATAAAGGGATATAAAACATAGCTGATGTTTGAAGACTGTAAAACCAGGTACGTTCTTTTATTAATAACCTGTCTGAACCAATACTATTAATCAAAGGCGTTCCTTTTAAGTCAAAGTCGGTTCGTGAAGTAGCCCCTTCAAGAATAAAAGAAAAGTTATAGCCACTTGACGGATACTGTATATCATCAGCTTTAAGGGATCCTAATTCAACGCCAACTGCTGACGTAACGCTTGATACATTAAATTTTAGGTTTTTAATATCCAGGTTAGGAATAACCTCAGTGTATTCGTAATTAACATAAGGGGATAAAGCGTTTATAAAGGTGTACGGGTTCATTTCGAAATCCAGATTCATTTTCATACCTAGTTCGCTAATACTGGTTTTCGCTATAGTGGCTGATTCATAATATGCCTGAAAAAAAGCAGAAAGAGTATTTTTAAATAAAAAAGGGAGCCATAGATTTGCTGAAACATTTATCTGACCCTGGAAAGTAGTGTCTCTTGATCGTTGTGTTTTAAAAAAGTTTTTAAAATTAAAATCGAATACATCGAGTATGATTCCCTGCATATGAATCCCAAATTGACGAGCACCCCCCATGAAATTTTTTCTTTTATAATTAATACCAAGGCCCATATTAAAATCGCCTCCCAAATCATTCCCTATAATTTCCGGAGAAAGTTCGTTCATCTCACCAATTTTAGCTTTAATTACCAAAGGAACTACATCATTTGTATCCACAATAGCGGGCGTAATTAACACCTGATTAAAGATTTCGGTCTGCACAAGACGTTTCCGTTTTATTTCCAATTCTGATAGATTTATGTACTCATACTTTTTAAAATCTGTTATATCTCTAATTAAATCTTCGTCTATATCATTTTTACCCAAACCGGTTTTTTCGACTATAATATCTCCTACCTTATAACGCCGACCTGTGCTTAAGTAAATATCCAGGTCGACTGTTTTTATTGTTGAGTCAATAGTTGCAATTATTCTATTATAAGAAGCATTTATATAACCATTGTTGTTAAGAAAATAAATTATTTCCCTGATCTTTAATTCAGTCTTCTCTTCCGAGTATTTATCATTCCTTTTAAAATCAAATCCGTTATGTATTTTTTTGAATAAATCCTCTGGAAGGTTGTCTATTCCATAAAATGTTATGAGATTGTTTTTAAAGGATTCATTTTCACGAATAATAAAAGTGACTTTAGCATTCATAGACGAAGAATCCAAATCATACTTTGCGGAAATATCAGCTAAAAAAAAGCCATTACTACGATAAAATGATTTTAATGAAATAATATCAATCGGGACAGATAAAGAATCAAAGTAAACTGGAGAGGATCCAAATGGGGTAAAAGAGTTTAAAAATTTCCAACCCCACCATGGAGTTACTCTACTTTGAATAACATTTGATAAGGTTGCGGATGAAAAATTATCATTGCCTTTAAATAATACAGAACCAAGCTCATATTCATTTGATTTTTGCGGATATGAAATAGTCATTGAAAAAATCAAAAGCAAAAAAAGCAGCCTTATGATTTTTTTATCGTAGTAGCAAATCTGCTGCATATCATTATTAAAAATAATTTTAACTAACAGAATTTAAAAAACATAATGTTAAATTTATAGTTAAACAATTATTATAATTAAAACCTAATCCTAATGTGATTAAATAAATTCTAACTCATTTGTAATAATCTCTTTCATTTTTAATTTTCTTTGATCGAAGCGAAGGGAATGACGACGCAAGAGACTTAGGGGCTTAAGGAGGAAATGAGCGAGCGAGGAAACCAATCTGAGGCTGTAGATAATGAAAGCCTTCCCGAAGGTCCAAAGGAATCTATTGGAGGATGCCTTTGGCAAAAGCGCTTGCGCAATCGAGTCGAGAGCGACGGCGGAGGAATGCTTGTTCTTTTCTTAACGTAAGAAAAGAACGAAAAGAAGCATGCTCTGCAAAATAATTGCTAAAATTATTCTCCGTTTCACTAAAAGAAATAAAGAAAAAACCACTCAAAAAGGTGGTTTTTTAGTCGGAACGGCGGGATTTGAACCCGCGACCTCTTGACCCCCAGTCAAGCACGCTAACCGGGCTGCGCCACGTTCCGATTAGCTATAGTTTTGAAACTAAAAGCTCAAGTATACTCTTTATCTCCTCAAGATCTTTTCTTAATCCCGGCTGATCTTTTTCCTCTTCCAGCAATTCCTGCTGTTCTACTTTCGGTTCTTTAGATGTTACAGTAGCAGGAACCTGTTTACCATGAGTGAAATCTTCTAAAATCTTTTTTGCACCTTCGATGGTATATTTTTTCTCACGCAGTAATTCTTTAATATACAAGATCAACTGGATATCTTTGTTTGTGTATATCCTGTTGCCTGCGCGGTTTTTCTGTGGTTTTAGTTGTTCGAACTCCGTTTCCCAGTAACGAAGCACATATTGTTCAATATCGGTTATTTTACTAACCTCGCTTATTGAGTAATACAATTTCTTGATTGAAAGGTCTTTCATACCACTTTAATGCAAATTGTTTTGAAAAATAACTAATGATTTTATTAATATCAATATGATGAAGACTTTATAAGTAAAAACTTTAATTATATCTCTTAAGTCTTTTACAGAAAATATATACAGGCAGTTGCCTAATTAACTTTTTCGGTGCCTACTAAGTCTTTGAAATTTAAGGAATTGTGATAGGTCCTGAATTCAGAGTAACTGAAGAATTCAACCTAATTCCAGGGGATTTGAACCATTTACAAAAAGTAGCAGAATTTCATTGAAAGGAGCAAAAAATGTTCATCATTTTTCCTAATTGCGAGGAAAGTTAACAGGATTTTTTCTCTTCAACTATTTTTTCTAAAATATTCACCGCACCCAGATAACTCTTTTCCCGGAAGCCTGAAATATAACCATCGCAACCTGTTGCGGTAATAAGGTTTTGCCTGTAGTCTTCCCTTTTTGCAAGATGCGAAAGGTGAACTTCAACTTTTGGCAGCTTTAACTCAGCAAGTGCATCACGAATTGCAACTGAAGAATGCGCATAACCTCCGGGATTAATAATCAATGAATCAAACTTTCCTGCGGCAGCATGTAATTTGTTAATTATTTCACCTTCAACATTACTTTGGTAAAAAGTAAACTTGTGAGATGGAAATTCCTTGTTTAAATATTCTTCCAGCATTTCGAGTGAGAATTCACCATAATGACTTTTATCTCTTTTACCGAGGAGGTTTAAGTTAGGTCCGTTAATAACCAGAATATTCAATTAGTCTCCGCCATTTCGTCTATAATTTCTCTCATCTTTGGTGTTAAATAAATTTTATCAACACCCAGTTCTTTGAGTGCTGCAGAAAGTATCATAACTTTTCTCTGAAGATTTGTCATCTTATTTATTACGATCACTTTGCTGTCATGAACAATACAATAACCACCTTTAAAGTCACCTTTTTCAAACCGAACAGTTGCTCCGAGCTGAGCAGCTAAAGCTTTTAAGTCACTGAGAGTTTCTTCGAACTCTTTCTCTTTAATTTTCATCTGTCTTTTTTCGCATAAAAGGTTTGAATATTAAAAAAAAGTACGCCGAACAATAGCTTAAAATAATAATTACAGGAAAACTGCTAAGGTTTTCAAATCTATCCCTGATTAAACTGATAATATAATTTGAATCAACTGCGGCTGCAAAATCTAATTGTAAGATGATTTTATAATCGATTGTCATTAAATAAACTTCAAACGGAAGTGTAATATATACGATAAGTGTTATAATAAAAAGCCAGCCATTCTCTTTCAGGCTTATTTTTGATGTTATCAGGAATAATGTGAACGTGGTTATGAAGATTGCATACACAATAAAAGTAGTATTTACAGCAGGTGTAAAGGCTAATAAATAACCATTAATATTTTGCATATCGGGATTTATAACCAGGTTCATATCCACATCAAATAATACGTAACTAATGAACATTCGCAGTATGTAAACCCCCAGCCAGATTGAACCGGACAACAATGCAAGAAATGCTGTAAGATCTACGCTTAACTTTTTATTTTTCATTAAGTTATTCGTTTTAGCTAAATTAAAATTAAAAAAAATTCATGATTATTGCTTCAATTGATATTGGTACAAATACAGTTCTTTTGCTTATCGCAAAAGTGGATAATGATTCCGGTAAATTAATACCAATCCTGAATAAACACCGAATGCCACGGCTTGGTAAAGGACTATTGCCAGGAAAAAAGATTTCCACGGATCGTATTGAAAAATTTTATGAAATTCTCGAAGAATACAATGAAATAATAGAAATAAATCATGCGGAAGTAATTCTTGCAACAGCCACAAATGCATTTAGGATAGCTTCAAATTCAAAAGAAATTGTCAATGATATTAAGCAGAAATTCGGTTATAATGTCAACATTATAGATGGTAAAACAGAAGCGAAATACGCCTTTTTAGGGGCTTTGCAAAATTCAGCAAAAGATAAATCAAGTCTGGTTATTGATATTGGAGGAGGCAGCACTGAATTGATTTTCGGCAATAATCAAAATTTTTCTTTTCTAAAAAGTTTCCATATCGGTTCTGTTAGTGCTACAGAAAGCTTTCTGAAAAATAATCCGCCTACAAATAATGAGCTGGAAAAAGTTAATAGTAATTTGAATAATATCTTTGGTGAGATCAAAAATTTACGTGCTCCCGAAATCAGTGTTGCAATTTCAGGAACTCCAACTACTCTAGTTT
The DNA here is from genome assembly GCA_022340715.1 of bacterium BMS3Abin03. Lineage (GTDB taxonomy): Bacteria > Bacteroidota > Ignavibacteria > Ignavibacteriales > Ignavibacteriaceae > BMS3ABIN03. The sequence goes on from JAJDNK010000117.1 coordinate 5,636, forward strand.
GTATGTCCAAAGGATTGAAAGAATATGATGACTCAATTATTGAAGGAAGTAGGCTTACGCGTGAAGAATTAGTCAATTTGATAGAGAAAATTAGCGGTTTAACTTCTTTACAAATAAAAGCAGAATACGGAAATGTAATGAGAGGAAGAGAAGATATTATTTTAGCGGGATCGCTTATCTTGTTGAAAATAATGGAGTTATTAAATTTACCGGATGTTAAGGTTAGTTCACGAGGAATCCGATATGGGGCAATTGTTAACTATATGAATGAAAATAGTTAAAAATTCAAAATCAACCAATAACAATTCTGATTTCAGTATTGATAACATTAATAGTATATGCTCCCAATTCAAATTACTGTTTCTTTAAGACCTCGTGAAAATTGTACAGGAAAAAATCAATATCGTTTTTTGTAGCAATTAGAGGTGGCAATATTCTTAAAACTTTTTTATTTGTACAGTTTACTAAAACTTTTCTTTTCATCAATAGTTCTACGAGATTGTAGCATTCTGAAAACAGTTCAATACCTATCATAAATCCTTTTCCACGGATTTCTTTTACGATTGATGGAAACAGGCTTGCAAGGCTATTCAATTCTGATAAAAAATAATTACCGAGACGTCCAACCGATTCTATCAAACCATTTTCGAAAACTTCTTCCAGCACAACTTTTCCCGCAGCACAACTTACAGGATTTCCGCCAAAAGTCGTCCCATGAGTTCCATAAGTGAACACGTTTTCAAAATTTTCATTTACCAGCATCGCACCTAAAGGCAATCCACCGCCGATTGATTTTGCAACCAAAACGATGTCCGGATCAGCATTAAAATGATTAAAAGCAAACGGTTTACCTGTCCGTCCCAGGCCTGATTGAACAGAATCCGCAACTAAAATAAAGTTGTACTTATTATGCAATTCAAACAAAGCAGAAACAAATTCAGACGACACAACATTTATTCCACCTTCTCCCTGGATAAACTCAAGGAAAACAGCAGAAGTATTTTCATTTATTTTTTTACGCAAATCCGAGATTTCATTAAATTTAATTTTTCCAATCTTCGGCAATAACGGCTCAAAATCTTTCTTATAATTTATCTGGTCTGTTAAACTTAACGCTCCATAAGTTCTGCCATGAAATGAACCTGACATTGAATAAATAATTCCTGCACTTCCCATTTTCTTACGGACAGCTTTTAAGGCAGCTTCAACCGTTTCAGTTCCACTATTTGTAAGGAATAACTTTTTCATATTGGAGTACTTTATAAGTTTCTCAGCAAACTCAATCTGCGAATCCGAAATAAAATAATTGGAAAGATGTGAGAATTTTTCTACCTGGTTTTGAACAGCAGCTATTATCTTTTCATTGGCATGTCCTAAAGAATTTACCCCGATACCGCAAAAAAAATCAAGATAACGCGTTCCATCCTTCGATATCAAATGAACACCGTCTCCATGAGATATATCGAGAGGCAAACGTTTATAAGTTTGAATAAAATATCGCTTTTCTTTTTCAGAGATACCGATCATTATAAAATTATATTGTGAAGATTATCATTGAAGCGAGATAAAGAATAGCATATAAACAAACGTAAAAAACGATTGTATAAATTATACCGGAAAGGATTGAATTTGCTTGAACCCTCATTGCAACAAAAGTTAAAAAGATTGTCCAGAGAATAAAAAGAACTTCCGCACCAGCAAACATATATGCTATAAATCCTTTGATCACAAAAGGAGTAGGATTGACTGAAAAAAGATATCCACCAAACATTGCCAGTTCTATAATCGTTAGAAATATTACACCAAATATGTTAGGCAGAAGTGAGTAAACCAGTACAGAGAAATTATCGCGTAACCTTGTACTAATATTCAGATTTCTATTAATAACCGTTGTTAAAAATGAGAAGAGCAATAAGTATACAATTGTAGCCAATAAAATAAACACATAACTCAGAACAATGCCCGTTGTCGGTACAAATTCCCCCAAGCTTATCATAGATAAAAATCGAGCATTGATTAAAAATTTTGCAGCAACAAAAAAAATAATGAAAAAGATGAAATTTTTATGCTCGGAATAAACAATTAACCGAAAAGCTTTTTTAGGATTCTCGATAAGCAGTCCAATAACTTTCCAGAGATCTATGTTATAAATTCTTTCTCTGAGGAACGCTTTACAGTTTTTGCAAATGTAAACATAAGGAGGATTTTCAGCAGAACAGGAAGGACACTTAATTGAATTTTTCATTTAATTATTTCTAAAAATTCATATTGTTTACACTATTTAGAAATTGTACCTGATATTTAATCTGTAAGTATTTAAAAGATAATCTTCTTCCACAGAAAAATCAAAAAGATGTGCGCCAACAAATGCATCTACCAGATTTAAGAAGTATGCAATTGTAAAGTAAATAGTAAATCTGTCACGCTGGTCTCTGTAAAAGTCACGATAAGTTCTGTAAATATCTATTTCAGAGTTTTTATAAAGATCACTGTAACGATTATAGTCTTTGTTATTAAGGACCCAATTATAAGCAAACCAACCGAGCAAGCCCCAAATAACGGGAATGTGTAGATAATCTTCATTATAAAACTGTCCCCAGCCCGGAATAATAGCACTCCTTAACACAGCTCCCCAGGGAGATTTCTGCATTTGAAATCCTTGCTCTTCTTCTACTTTTATTGTGTCGGGTTTTTCCTGCTGCTGAGCAATGTTTGTAATTGAAACCAGCAGAACAATGAGGGCAATTTTAGTTGTAGTTTTTATCAATTATTTCAAACAATTCAAATAAGCGTTCTAGTTCTTCATTAGAATAATATTCTATCGATATTTCACCGCTACCGTCTTTTTTCTGTTTACATAAAACTTTTGTACCGAAAATTTTTCTTAATTTATCTTCAATATCCTTTATATGCACTCCACCTGTACGTGGAGAAATCTTGAAGGATTTTTTACTAACTGTAGAAATGTTATCAGTTGAATATTCTTTTACCAGTTTTTCAACTTTGCGAACGGATAAGTTCTTCCCGATTATTTTTTCAAGTATACTTAATTGCGCATCCTCAGTTGGTAAGTTAATAAGAGCTCTTGCATGTCCGGAAGAAATTGCACCGCTAATTAAACTATCCTGAACTTTTTTAGGAAGCTTAAGAAGCCTTATTGAATTTGCGATTGTAGTCCTGTCCTTTCCTACCCTGTCCGCAATTGCTTCCTGTGTAAGATGGCATTCATCCATTAATCTTTTGTAAGCCAAACCTATTTCTATCGGATTCAGTTTTTCCCTCTGAAGATTCTCAATTAATGCTAATGCAAGCATCAATTCATCGGATTCAACTTTAATTATGTAAGCGGGAATTTCCCTGTAGCCGATTTCACGGCAAGCGTTAAGTCTTCTCTCACCGGATATCAACTGATATTTATGATCGGGCGTGCGTCTTACTGTAATTGGTTGTATTAAACCATTAGAAAGAATTGATCTTTTCAATTCCTCCATAGCTTCGGTATTAAAAGCAGTTCTCGGCTGAAATGGATTACGCGAAATGAAATCTACGGAGATCTTTGCAAGTACATCAACCTGTTTCCCGTCATCATCTTTAATGTTTTTATTATCGGAACTGGATTTAACATAGTCCTGCGGTTTTATAAGTGCATCAAGCCCTCTTCCTAATCCGTGTTTTACTTTACTCATTATTAATTCGCTTTAGTCCCTTTTAGATTGCGCTCCAAGAGTTCATTGGTTAAAGCCATATAATTTTTAGCACCTGCAGAAATTGCATCGTATAGAATTATCGGTTTGCCGTAACTTGG
>JAJDNK010000154.1 GCA_022340715.1 bacterium BMS3Abin03
TTCATTCCAGACTGAAACTACCATCGCTGACTGGCACTATAAGACAGGACAGAGATACAAGAACTCTAAAGAATTAGTCGGATTATTGATGGAGAATGTTTGCCGTAATGGAACTATGCTGCTTAACCTCACTCAGCACGGTCGCGGTGATCTTGATCCTGAAGTGACACGCATCGCCAAAGATATCGGCGCTTGGCTGAAAGTCAACGGCGAAGCGGTGTACTCATCACGTCCATTTGAAGTTTATGGTGAAGGCTCGGTTCGCTACACACGCAACAATGGCAATGTCTATGCCACACTTTTGGATTGGCAAGGCGACCCGATTACCATGAAGGCTCTGCGCACCGGAGGTGCGACCATTGGCAAAGTAACCAAAGTTGAGATGCTCGGCTCGAATGTCGAGATGGCATTTGTTCAGGATGACCAGGGATTAACCGTGACACCAAGTGCATCAGCACAACCTCTGTCCGGAATTGATAATCAGCAGTTAGCATCGAGATGCCGCCTTCTGCGTATCACCCATGATAAGGGCTGGTTCAACGATGATGATCCTGGCGCAAAATATATTGGATGGTCCCGCAGTTGTAATCTTGGAACAGGTGACTTTAACAATGACCTTACAATAAGTAATACCTCCGGTGATGTCTGGAGTTGTTCATTTACCGGCAGCAGCGTAAAGGTCATAGCCCCGAAAGAAGCTGGATATGGAAAAATCGAGATTCAAATTGACGGTGAAAGCCATGCGACGGTGGATTTATCCACAACAGCTACACGTCAAGCCCAACAAACTGTATTTGAAGTAACCGATTTGACTTCCGGTAAGCATACAATTCAAATTATCAATCGCGGCCAGGGTCCGGTAGCAATTGATGCCATAATCGTCAAATAAAAGATAAATGCTTTTTCTCTATAAAAAAAATCAGAATATGAAAAAACAAAAACATATAATTTTATTGTCAATCGTGATTCTATTCTTTTTGAGTTCTTTAATGAAAGCTCAGGAATTGTATGTTGGAGCCAATTATCATCCTCATGACAATAAGAACATCGAAAAGATTAAAACCGATATCGAACTGATGAAAGCAGCCGGATTCAAAGTTGTTCGGATGGGACATCTTGCATGGGATAGCTATGAGCCTTCTGAGGGGATATACGATTTTGACTGGTTCGATGAAGTAATGGACCTGATGTTTGAAGCTGACATAAAAGTTATTCTTGATATAGCTATCAGGCCTGCTCCTATCTGGTTACACCACAAATATCCTTCGATTAGTATTACAGATGAAAATGGAAATGTCCTGTATCCGAACCATCGTTATATGGAAGATATTGGTGATCCGAATTATCAGAAGTATGCCTTGCGTTTTACAGATGCGATGACAAAACACTATGCGAATCATCCTGCATTACTGGCTTTTGGTATAGATAACGAATCGGGTGATGGACGGATTTCTTATTCCGAAACTTCAAGGCAGCGTTTTATTACATGGTTAAAAAATAAATATACAAGCATTGATAATTTAAACAAAGCATGGGCTACCCATCGCTGGTCGCGCAGAATTAATCAATGGGATGAGATAGGATTCCCGCCGGGAATAAATAGTAATGATATGCCGGAAAAGATGCTCGATTTCAGAAGGTTTGTTTCTGATGAAATCAATCAACTTCTTTTTAAAGTGCTCGATGTGGTCAATACCAATGCTCCTAACGCTCTGACCAATACTAACGCATGGTATTTCAGTCCATTAAAGTATTTTGACTATTCTGAAATTGCCTATTCAGGAAAGATGACACGCGAAGGCGAGGGATTTTATGCGGGAAATTCTTTAACGACAAATTGGGGTGTTATGAATACCGCGTTTGGAATCTCCCGTATTCAATTCGAGAGTACCAATCCATTTTGGTGTACCGAGTTTACAACTATGACTGCAGTTCCGAATTCCATTCGTAAATCAGCTTATGCTTCATTAATGTACGGCAACCAAATGGTTTGCGGCTGGACATGGCAAAGCATGTGGGCCGGAGAAGAGCAGTATTTAGAAGGTATGCTTGACTGGGATGGCGTTCCCAACCGCAAGTACGATGAATATAAGAGGATAGCCGCAGAATTCAAGAAGATTGAAAAATACTTCCCTTATCAGCTTAAAGCGGAAGTAGGATTAGCATTTTCGTTTCCGAGCCAGATAGCCAGCAAGTATTTTCCCGAACAGCATGAAAACCAGTTACAGGCATGCTGGGATTTATTTTATTGGCGAAACATGGATACACGCGTAGTGGAGATTAGCAAAAGTTCATTAAAATATAAATTATTGTTTGTTCCAGGTGTAGCCGTAATGGATGAGGTAACGTCTGCCAAAATTCGCGACTTCGTGAAAAACGGAGGAACGGTTATTATGACAAGTAATTCGGCTATAGTAGATGAGACTGGAAAAGTTTTTTCTACTACTCGACCGGGCTTATTAAATGATTTGTTTGGAATACGGCTTGGAAGCTTCGAAGAAACAGAAACCATGAATGAAATTTCAAGAAAATCCTATAGGGGTAAAAGACTTGAATTTAACTACAAAGGAAAAGCTATCAATACAGAATCGACAAGATTCGATATTATAGATTTAAAAGGAGCCGAAGTTCTCGGCAAGCTAACGAGCCTAGATAAAGATTATCCAATAATGACTTCGAACAACTTTGGCAAGGGCCGGGCAATTTATGTCGGCTTACCGGCAAAAGGAGAAGTACTCGGTGCTCTGCTCGATGACCTTATTATTGAACTGAATATCAAAAAAGGCCCTGATGTACCATCAGGTGTCATGGCAAGGCAAATAGACGGAAACCATTTCCTGTATATGAATGTAAGCGGCCAGCCTAAAGAAATTCAGATGAAAGAAAAGTCACGGAGTATCCTTTTCGATAAAGATTATTCCGGTAATTTTACTATCGCACCGTATGAACCTGAGTTTATAGAAATCAAATAATTTTCAGGAATCTTAATATGAATAAATCAATTAAACGCAACAACATGAGTAAGTTATTATTTTGTGGAATTATCCTTTCATGTTTTTCAATTGGCTGCAGTAATGCACAGGTAAAAGCTCCTGCTCCTTACGGACCTGTACCGAATGTGAATCAATTAAGATGGCAGGAAATGGAGTTTTACGCTTTTATACATTTCTCCTTGAATACATATACAGACCAGTCCTGGGGATATGGTAATGAAGATGTAAACCTGTTCAATCCTACCGAATTAGATTGCCGCCAGTGGGCACGTATTTGCAAAGAAGCAGGAATGACCGGAGTCATTCTTGTAGCCAAACATCATTGCGGTTTTTGCCTCTGGCCGTCCGAATACACGGAGTATTCCGTAAAAAACGCTCCCTGGAAAGATGGTAAAGGTGATGTTGTTCAGGAAATGGCAGATGCATGTAAAGAGTACGGCCTGAAACTGGGTATATATGTGTCACCGTGGGACAGGAATCATCCTGACTACGGCAGACCTGAATATATTACATATTTCCGTAATCAACTTAAAGAAGTACTAACGAACTACGGCGATATTTTCGAAGTCTGGTTTGATGGAGCAAACGGAGGAACAGGTTATTACGGCGGTGAAAATGGAAACCGCAGGATAGACCGTACTACTTATTACGACTGGAGTAATACTTATAAGATGATTCGCGAACTCCAGCCAAATATTGTAATCTGGAACGATGGAGGGGACAGGGCGGACCTGCGCTGGGTAGGAACAGAAGCAGGGTATATTGGCGAAACCAACTGGAGCTTACTTAATGCTACAGGTGACGTTCCTTTCGAGATGTTACATTACGGCGTTGAAGATGGTGACTCATGGGTACCGGGTGAAGTCAATACTTCAATAAGACCGGAATGGTTCTATCATCCAAGTGAAGATGCTAAGGTAAAAACATTACCAAAGCTTATGGATACATACTACAACTCTGTTGGCCGTAATGCGACATTGCTTCTCAATTTTCCAATTATGCCTAATGGATTAATCCATCCAAACGATGAAAAAGCGGCGATTGAATTTGGAAAAATGATAAAACAAACATTCGCAGTTAATCTAGCCGAGAAAACCAAAGCTGAAGCTACGAACGTTCGCGGTAATGCGAGTAAATTTTCCGCTTCGAAAGCTGTAGATGGTGACACTGAAACTTACTGGGCCACTGATGATGATGTAAATGAAGCGTCACTGACTATAACCTTCAATAAACCAACAAAATTCAATCGCTTTCTGGCACAGGAATATATTCGTCTGGGCCAAAGAGCAAAAGCTTTCACTATTGAGGCACTCGTAGATGGAAACTGGAAGGAAATCGCAAAAGCAACTACTATCGGCTATAAGCGTATTCTTCGTTTCCCTTCTGTTGAAACAACTCAGCTTCGATTGAATATAATCGATTCGAAAAGCTGTCCCGTGATTTCCAATATCGGAGTTTACGATGCACCGCAAATCCTGACTCCTCCATCTATAATCAGGAATCAGGCCGGGGAAATCATAATAACTCCCGCAGATTCGGAATCGGTAATTTATTATACTACCGATGGAAGTGAACCAACTTCGAACTCGAAAAAATATTCAGGTCCAATACCAACGGAAGGAAAGATTAAAGTAAGTGCTATTGCATACGAGTCGGTTTCCGGCAAAAGAAGTCCTGTCACCCGGGAAGAATATGATTTGCCGCGTACAGAATGGAAACTTGTTGATATTACAGATAGAAGAGCTTCCGTAATCTTTGATGGAAATCCGAATAGTGCATGGCACCAGCCAAGGAATACGAGGCTTCCAGCTGATTTGGTTATTGATTTGGGCAAAGAACTGAACCTGAGCGGCTTCAAATACTACCCGGACCAGACTATGTGGGGACCAGGTATCATTACGCAATACGAATTCTATGTTTCAAACGATAACGCAGATTGGAAACTCGTAGATAAAGGTGAATTTTCAAACATCAAAAATAATCCAACATGGCAAACCAAAAAGTTCGAGCCTGTCAAAGCCCGTTATATCAAATTGCGAGCTTTGAAGAATACTGAAAATAACAATAACCTTGGTTATGCTGAGGTAGATGTAATTACTGAATGATTGATATTTTAACTTGTATAGGTATTTATAATGTGCAATAAAATGAACAAGTTATTAGAAGACTTATTAATTTCTGGCTTAGTGGTTATAGCATTTTTTAACATACAGTGTATTAATAAGCAGATTATTCCTAAACAATCGGACTCTGAAACTTCAATAAAAAGATCTGCCATATCCCTCATAGGAACCGATATATATAATGGTTCAAGCTATTGAATTTAATCCCAAACTACGAAAGAGACGTAAAAAATACTTAGATTGGCTTTATGGTGCTGCAATAGAACCACGATTAGTTGCTACGCCAAAACTACCTGAGCTTCTCATTAATTATATCAAAGAATTTCTAAACTCATCATTGAATCGCCGCTTGGATAGCCATTGATGCATTAGTCATAAAATAACAGATGTAGGAGATACAACAGATTTTATTTAAAGGTACTTCATGGACAGAACAGTATGTTGAATATTAAAGCATGGGATTGTTCAATTTTTATAATCTCCAAAATTTCTGATCCAAGGGATTAAATCGCGTAGGATTTGAGGTCCTTTGCCGGATGAAAATACCTCAAGTCTAAATATAGCTATTTTCTGACGGAACTGATACGTTAAAGCTGGGCCGTATCTCCTGTTTTCCGGAGACGGCTTAAAAACCTGCGTAGACATAACTGGCGTAGTCGTTATTTTCTTCTTCTATGCCTGATTAACCTGTGTTTTCAGTTTCAAATTAACCGGCATTACTGTTGCCACCTAATCTAATGCAGGGATAATCTCATCGAAAGAATCAGGATTTACGCCTTGTTTCACTATTTTTATATCTTCACCGACACTTGTTGAAAAACTGATTAGAGAACCGGTAATATCTTCAGCTTTTACGTCGTTCCTGTAAATAGACATGGTGTTGCCAGGCCATGGATTTCTTATCCTGCATGTCCCTCCAAGCTGAGAGTTGATCTCTACAAAGCTGACTTCACCGTTCTTTACGGAGGAAGAAACTAAAAAGCCGCCTTTTGCAAGAAGCTTGAAGCAGGCAGGTTTATTTTTGTCCCATGCTGGGAATACTCTTATGACAGGATCTCCTCCCGGCGTTGCTGATATGCTCTGCATGAGTCCATCCTGCAGTCCAGCACTTAAAATACCATATCCTCCAAATTCTGCCCAGTCAGTTGAGACAAAACCAAGACGGTTTGCACTACTTCCAACTTTACTATTTATTTCACTATTAAGATTGTCTAATACAGTATTATACTCGTTTCGTCCAAGTGTTGCAGCATCAAGCAGATACCTGCTAAGGTTGGAACCGTAATCGCCCAATGACATGTTCATGTTGTAAGCGACGTTAGCTTCAAAGGAATTGTTGGCAATCTCCCAGTCTCCGCCGTCCATTCCCTGGTCTTTTGTCTCAAGGGTCAATACATCATAGTTTTCAAGCATACGCAAACGTGGACTTTGTGCCTCTCGTTCAATAGCATCGTACCTAACTTGAGCCGCTGGGATTCTGGCCTGCCCCCAGGTTGTATTGCCCTGTGGATGTGTAATTGAACCGATAGTCTCCGACTGCCCGCTCACCGGGTAAGATGTTAGGTTATCGACTATATCCTGCCATAGAGGCCTGGTATCAGAATCTAAACCGAGGACTTCGGAAGCCTTTATAGTTGCCTGCATTACACCCTTTATGAATACAAGGTCATCAATAACATCCTTACCACCCATGATATGCTCATGGAGGTTGGTTCTGTATGTATGATATTTTCCATTCTCCAGTTTCAGGTTGGGGAAATTCCTGTAGAATTCCGATGCACCTTTCAGCATCGGGTATGCCTGTGTTGAAAGGAACTTCGTGTCACCTGTATAGAGGTAATTATTCCAAAAATGTTCAGCCCGTTCGCTTGCATTTATAGTAGTGAAAGTTGTCCAGTAAGTAGGCCATAATTCCCATCTTGAATGCATTCTGTTACGAGCTTTTGCAAAATCACCCAGCACAGTTGAAGGGCCGTTGCCGTTTATCATGAAATCCCTCAAATCATCAGCAATATTTGAAGGAAGCAGTTCCGGACCATTCCAGGAGTCTGTTTCATTAATGAAAATACCCTGGCTTCCCCATTGCTGCTGTGCTGCAGTTGCATAATTATCGTAGTTATTCAGG
>JAJDNK010000169.1 GCA_022340715.1 bacterium BMS3Abin03
TCAAATTTTTGCTTCTCGATGCATGACGAAGTCGTCTTATCGCTTTTTCTTTTATTTGTCTTACTCTTTCCCTTGTAAGATTAAATCTATCGCCGATTTCCTCAAGTGTAAGAGAATGTTCTTTGTTCAAACCATAATACAGTTTAATAACCTCAGCTTCTCTTTCGGACAACGTAGAAAGCGCTCTCTCAATCTCTGATTTCAGAGATTCAGAAATAAGTGTATTATCGGGTGAGGGCAGCTCATCGTTTTCAATTATATCGAGCAGACTGTTCTCTTCTCCCTGTGCAAACGGTGCATCCATAGAAATATGTCTACCTGAAATTTTCAGAGTATCGGTAATTTCAGTTTCATCCATTTTCAGTTCGGTTGCAAGTTCATTTGCATTTGGCTCACGTTCGTACTCTTGTTCAAGATTACTATAAGCTTTTCCTATTTTGTTCAAAGCGCCAACCCGGTTTAAAGGCAAGCGAACTATTCTCGATTGTTCTGCTAATGCCTGAAGAATAGACTGCCGTATCCACCATACAGCATAAGATATGAATTTGAAACCACGCGTTTCATCAAATCTTTTTGCTGCTTTAATTAAACCGAGATTGCCTTCATTTATCAGGTCACCGAGTGAAAGTCCCTGGTTCTGATATTGTTTCGCTACACTAACCACAAAACGCAGGTTCGCCTTGGTAAGTTTTTCCAGGGCTGTGTGATCACCTTTTTTTATCCGGATTGCCAGCTGGATTTCTTCATCAGGTGTAAGCAAATCTACCTTACCTATCTCCTGAAGATATTTATCTAAGGACTGACTTTCCCGGTTTGTAAATTGTTTTGAAATCTTCACGAACTAAACCTACTGTTATTTTTCAGTATAGATAGAATCTACAATTCCAACTATAGAAGCATCTACCGGTGCCATATCAACGGGCAGCGGAATAACAGCTTCCGAAGCAGTGATGTAATAGATAATTTCTCCCGGACCGGCTCCCACAGTATCAACGGCAACGATCGGTTCTCCAACAGCTTTGAATTCTGAGTTTATCGGTTGAACAAACATCAGCTTCATATTCTGAAGCGGTGGATACTTTTTTGTTGCCCAAACATTGCCTATAACTTTACCAAGGAACAAGTCTTATTCCATAACAGTTTTAATTTTAAAAGATTTAATTTCATTGTTGTATGGAATGCAAAAACATTCATTAAAACAATAAAAAATTTATTTTTGCTAAAAACGGTAAAATTTACAAGCCGGATTTCTCTTCCAGCAATTCTTTAACAGAAATATCAAGCTTGTCAACGATTGCCATTATAACCGCATCAACAGGTTTATCCTGGGTAAGATGCGTTTGTCTTGATGAACTCCCTGTAGCAACCAGGACTACTTCTCCTTCACCGGCACCGACACTATCAACCGCTACTACAAAATCGCTTTTTTCATTTAAATCCAGGTCGAGCTTTCTTACAACAAGAAACTTTGCACCGACAAGTTTTTCATCTTTTTTTGTAGACCAAACGGTTCCGATGACTTTACCCAGAAACACTTTTACCTCTGAATTTTTTTGGATCTAAAAGAGTTAATTTCGTTTTAACAAATTTATCAACGTTATAAGTAACAACAGGTAACTTATTATATTCTGCGAGTACACAAATTAATGCATCTCGTACCGTATTTACAAGTGTCGAATAATTATTAATTAACAGCGAATACCTTGAATGCATTCCGAGAACTTTTAATCCTGTTAATACTTTTCTAACTGTATCTTTTTGCAAGTCATTTTTGGCGGCATAAAACAGTTCTGCTGCGTTAATTACGCTCGTAAAACAAATACTTTTCTGCATCAAATCCAGTAAAACCGGGCTCCCTTTTTTCTTCTCAGTCAGGTATTCAGCAATGATATCTGTTTCTAAAAATACTTTCTCAGGAAAATCTTTGTACATCTGTCGCTCTTATTTGAAAATCATCTTCCTCAATTATACCTGCACAATTCATAAAATCAAGTATAACATAAGCCGGAAGATCCTGTTTTTCTTTAATCCTGTTAAAAATTTCCTCATCAATTCCCTGCTGCTTTACTTCTTCGACTACATCTTTGTAAACTAAAACTTCCGTCTTCCTGTATCCTTTATTTTTAAGTAATTTCAATTCATGGATCAGTTGTTCAAAATTTTCTTCTTTCTCAAGATCAACTGGGATTGATTTTAATAATATGCTGTTATCTTTATTCATTTAAAAAGCTTTTCCCTTTCAGATCATTATCAACGCCGAAAAAGTCTGCAACGGTTTTACCTGCATCAGAAAAAGTCTGCCGGATTCCGAGGTTTTTTCCCCTTTTATTCTTAGAATAAAATAATAACGGTACGTATTCCCTGCTGTGATCGGTACTTGGTGTAGTAGGATCGTTACCGTGATCTGCTGTTATTAAGACTCTGTCAGTTTCATCAAGGTTACCCAGAAACTCAGGTAAAAAAGAATCAAATGCAGCTAACTTTTTTGCAAATCCTTCAGGATCATTCCGATGTCCGAAATAAACATCGAAATCAACTAAGTTTGTAAAGATAAAATTGTTATTCCCTTTTTTCGAATATTCCAGAAGCTTGACACAGCCTTCCTCGTTACTTTTTGTTTTCTCACGAATATCTATTCCGTTGTAGTTAAATAAATCGTTGATCTTTCCAATAGCTACAGTTTTAATCCCGGCTTCACTGAGAATATTAAGAACTGTTCTGGAAGGCGGATCAAGAGAGAAATCTTTACGATTTGTAGTTCTTTTAAAATTACCCGGCTCCCCGATGAATGGACGAGCAATCACTCTGCCGATCATTAATGGCGAAACTAAAACTTCATTACGTGTAATTGAACATATTTCATATTGCCGTTCCAGAGAAATAACTTTTTCATGGGCAGCAATCTGAAAAACAGAATCAGCGGAAGTATAAACAATTGGAAAACCGGTTTTAACATGTTCTTCACCGAGTTCTTTAATTATTTCTGTACCCGATGCAGCTTTGTTACCGAGATAGCCTTTACAACCGGTTTTCTTTAAGAAATTATCCATTATTTCTTTTGTAAAACCATTGGGGAAATATGAAAAATCTGTATCTACATAGAGTCCGGAAATTTCCCAGTGTCCGGTCGTTGAATCCTTTCCCTTGGATATTTCCTTCATCTTACCATAAGAAGCTAATGGATTAGTCTGTTCGGTAATGCCTTTTATTCTTTCAATATTACCGAGTCCTAACTTTTCTAAATTAGGTAATTTCAATCCGTCAACAGCAGTCGCAATATTTACCAAAGTATTACTTCCGGTATCCCCGTAATTTGCAGCATCCGGCAGCTCACCGATACCAACTCCATCCAAAATTATTATAAAAAAATTATTCATGTGTAAAAATTGAAATGATCACAAACAGGATTAGTTTAATTAATATTTTGAACAGAGTTGCCGCCTTTTTCAACGGCTTTCTGAAGTGCCAAGTTTGCTTTTTCGATTGCTTCATCTACATCCACTAAATTCGTAGTGGAAGCAATACCGATTGACACAGTAAAAGTAGTTTGCTTGGATACGACTGCAACAGGTTTTCTAGCAACTTTAACTCTCAGTTTTTCCGCCCACACGAAAACCTTTTTTGCATCGGAATTAAAAAAGTAAACAGCAAAAAGCTTTTCATCCCATCTTCCGAATAAGTTCATCGCTGTCATTTCAGTAGAGATAGTTTCGGAAACAGAAGCCAGTACTTTTGGCAACGGATCACCGTCGAATAATGAATCCTGTTCCAGGAATTCATCTATTTTTATTAAAACTATTGAGCCCGGAACGTTAAGTTCTCTGGCTTTTATCAGATCAGCACCTAATCTTTCCCTGAATGCGCCTGCATTCAAAGCCCGTGTTTCAAGATCGTATGCTGTGAGATCTTCCAATAATTTTCTTGTACTGAAAGAATACATAATGAATGCGAAAATGTTCAGTGAGTTTTTCAGAAACTGAACATCCTGGTTTGTGTACGTATTCTTCTTAAGGTTTTCAAAACAAATTACGCCGTAAATCTGGTTAGAGTATACAATCGGTATTGCCAGGAAAGAACCATCAAAACTGTGATCTTCCGATTTTGAATATCTTAAATATTTTCCTGAAGATGTGTCATCAATTTTTACTGGCAGGCCGGTCTTGATCGATTTTCCAACAACCGTACCTTTTAATTCAATCTCGAGGGTTTCTCCTATATACTTGAGCGAAGTATTGTTTACTACTTTACGTGTAATAAAAAGCTTTTCAACAGGATCGTAATAGACAAAAACAAATGCATCCCAGCTAATCAGGCTTTCAACTGTGTTCTGAATAGTGTGTAATAATTCGGTTTCATCATCGTAATTATTATCAGGACCGATAAGCTTCATTATACCTTTCAGTCGCTGTTGAGAAATCGTATCGGAATATTTTTCTTCGAAAATTGTTATTATCATCGTTATTACACGCACGAATCTACCAAGCGAAAAAATCGTTTCGATTCCAAATTCGTCACCAACTTTCGAATCAACAGCAATAATTGCAATCAGGTTCTTATCATAAAACAACGGAACTCCAACAAAACTTCTTATTCCCTGTGCAGATGAGTAATATCTTATTACGTCAGATTCTGCGGCGGGTGAAATATCTGTTAACAATTCCGGTTCGCCGCTTTGTACAATTTTGCTAAGAATATCGTCTTCAATATCGAATTTTCTTTTTGTTATATCATTAGAATTCGAGATGAATTTTTCTACAGTTAATTTTTCATTCTTTTTATTATACCAGAAGAAGACTGCGGTATGGGCTTCAAATGCTTCTTTAATTACTGTAAGGATTTTCTCAAGAACGAAAGCAAATTGTTCATCATGTCCAACACCTTTTGGTAATTCTTCATAAGCAATTTCTTCGAATTTTTCTTTCAGATCAGCTGGTTTTAGGGAGACTTTGGTATGGGATAGATCCGGTTTGTAGTTTTCATCTGTAATAACATCCACTTCCTTGTGCTTTGAAATGATTGTGAAGGATTCCTCGACTGTGGAAGATGGAGATGAGAACTTATCGATATCTTCGTTCTCTTCTTCACTTATAGTGTAACCTCCCTGGAAGCGAACCGAATCACGAAGAAAAATAATAAATGCTACATAAATAATGAGGAGAATTATTGTAATCACTCTTATTAACAGATCGTCTGTAACGAACAGAACTACTGCCAGTACCGGAACAATAAGAAAAATCAGTAATCGTCTTCTTTGCCTGCGGTCCATAATAATCTGTTTAATAGAAATGATTATCCTCGATAAACGAATTTAATTTACAAATATTTGATACAAACAATCAAAAATAAACTATAGTTAACTTAAATAAAACAAGCCGTTTAACATACTTGCAATTTCTTTTCTTCCGGTATTTTTAGCGGATGAATAAAAAAATAAATTTTCACCTTCACTAAATTCAGGAAAGAAAGAATTGATATTTAATATGGCTTTCCTGTAATCCGATTGTTTAAGCTTATCCGATTTACTTAGAAGAATAACCTGGGGAATATCTGCGCTCCTTAACAATTCATGCAACTTGATGTCTAATTCTGTCGGTTTGTGCCTGCTGTCGATCAGATGGAAAGCCAAATTAATTCTATTCGATTTAAGAATAAATCCAGAAACTAATTTTCCCCAATAAGCTCTTTCTTTCAA
>JAJDNK010000204.1 GCA_022340715.1 bacterium BMS3Abin03
AAAGTAATGGTAAACTCTACGCTTACAAAAAAAATATTACATTTCATCTTAAATATCGTTTTCCTGTTTCTCTTATCAAGCTGTTCGGATGAAATAGTTGATTCCGGTAACAACAACGATTTTCTTAGCTATGTAAAACCAGAGGAAGTGGGATGGTCCTCGTCAAAACTTGAAGCTATTAATGAACTAATAGAACAGTCGGGTTATGCAACTGTAATGGCAGTTTATGATGGAAAAGTCTTTTTCACGTGGGGAGACATAACAAAGAATTACAATTGTCATTCAATTCGCAAACCCTTTTTGAATTCTTTGTATGGAATTTATACTGCTAACGGAAATATTGATTTAAATGAAACATTGGAAGAACTAAACATAGATGACATTCTTCCAAGTCTGACACGAGAAGAAAAGCAGGCAACAGTTAGAGAACTTCTGCAATCCAGATCAGGTGTTTACCACGAAGCAGCAGCAGAAACTGACATTATGATTCAGATGAGACCGGAAAGAGGCAGTCATCCGCATGGAACATTTTTCTATTACAATAATTGGGATTTTAATGCACTGGGGACGATTTTCGAAAAGAAAACAGGTAAAAAAATCTTTGAGGAATTTAAAGAAAAAATAGCTGATCCAATCGGTATGCAGGATTTTAGTTTGGATAATTGTCGTTATCAATTAGAAGCAAATAAATCCATGCACCCGGCATATACTTTTAGAATGAGCACGAGGGATATGGCACGATTTGGTGTTCTTTATCAGCAGAACGGTAATTGGGATGGAAAACAATTAGTTCCGGCAGACTGGATTTCTGAAAGTACCCGGCTTTATTCTATTGAAGACAGTGCATCGGGAGTTGGTTACGGATATTTATGGAAAATATTTCAACATGATTCACCAATAGGGATACAAATAGGCTATGATGTTTATTATCATACAGGTATTGGTGTTCACGCTTTAATAATTATCCCGGGTTTAAAATTGGTTATAGTTGAGAGATATGATACAGATGGTAATTGGGTAGAACCGGAAGATATGATCGGTTTTCAAATTGGTTTAGAAATTATTAGTGCACGTAATTAATTAACGTAAATAATAATGTAATTGATTAATTTTAGTTAGTCATAAGAGGAATTATGCAAAACAACTCTTATCTACATTTCGTGATCTTTGCTATATGGATGCATTTGCTATCGGTTGTTTCTATTGCACAGGAAGAACCAAACGACATCCCAGAAGAATTTCATAAAACTATTTCCATTGAATTGGAGAATGTTACATTCGAGCAGGTACTGAATGTAATATCCGATAAAGCGAAAATTAAACTCAATTACAATCGGGATCGTATTCCGCTTGACAAAATCATTTCTGTTAAGTTAGTAAACAAAACCGTTGAAGAAGTTTTGAATCATGTTCTTGATTTAACGGGAACAGAATTTCGAATTATCTCTGGAGAACAAATTTTAATAACACCTGCTGATAATGACAAGAGTATAAAAGGAAAAATCAGGGGAAGAGTAATAGATAAGGAAACCCAGAGACCGCTCATAGGTGCTAATATATTGGTTGAAAATTATAACATAGGCGCAGCAACAAACACAAACGGAGAATACAAAATTGACAATATGCCGGTAGGCAGCTTTACATTGAGATTCAGCTATGTAGGGTATGCAGTTATTTATGAATCGGACATTATAGTTAAGTCCGACCGCATTACATTCGTAGACGCTGAACTGGAGGAAACTGCAATAGAAGGTAGCGAGGTTATTGTAAAAGATAATTACTTTACGGATATAGAAATCGAGCAGACAAGCACTTCAAAATTTTCAACTGAAGAAATCAGACGCGCAGCAACAATTGGAGGTGATATTAGCCGTATAATCAATGGTCTTCCAAGTCTTTCTAATGATAACAATATGAATAATATAATTGCCCGTGGAGGTAGCCCGATTGAAAACGGATTTTATCTTGATAATATAGAAATACCAAATATTAATCATCTTCCTATTCCGGGATCAACAGGTGGACTGTTTTCCATACTAAATATCGACTTTGTAAAAAACATTGATGTTTATACTGGTGGATTTGGTGCTTTGTATGGCGATAAGCTTTCTTCCATTCTTGATATTAAATACAGAGAGGGAAATCGTTTGGAAAATGATTATCAATTAGATCTCAACATTGCGGGTTTTTCTGGTCAGGTCGAAGGTCCTTTTGCTAACGGATCTGGTTCGTGGATGGCTTTTGCCAGACACAGTTTTACCGACTTAATAATTAAACTATTTGATCTTAAAGATGACCCGTTAACGTTCAATGAATTCCAGACAAAAGTTGTCTATGATCTTTCTCCGAATCATCAAATCAGCTTTTTAGATTTACTTTCTTACGATAAATATCAGGTTTCTAAAAGAGTTGCCCTGATTGATTACAGCGATTATTACGGTAAGTTTAATATTACACAAAATACAGCCGGAATTAATTGGAAATTTCTCTGGAACAAAAACGGGTATTCGAATACTTCGCTTTCGCATATGATTTTGAAAAACAAGATACCGTTTTATACAACGACTACAGATTCATTAAGGACAAGATTAGCAACAACTGAAAACGAATTCCGGTTAAGAAATAATAATTTTTATAATTTCAGCCCGCAATTCAGGCTTCAGTTTGGAATTGAAGCGAAACTACTTTCCGGTAAATATGATAATTATTTTGATGAACATTATAACCGGATTGGTATTCAAATCCCTGAGACTTATATTAATAAAAAAATCGTTACGTCAAAGTTTGGTGGTTTTGCAACCTTTGAGTGGATTCCTTCTCCCGGATTAAAATTTAGTCCCGGTGCTAGGATAGATTATTTCAGCTTTAACAATAACCTTCATATATCACCACGATTTTCATTTTCATATCAAATAGGAAATCAGTCTGTATTTACCGGTTCGGCGGGTGTGTTTTATCAGAATCTGCCTATGTACTATTTATCAAATAATGATCAGTTTAAAAATCTTAAAGACCCGGTTTGTTATCATTTTGTGCTCGGCTATAATTTTCTTTTTGAA
>JAJDNK010000217.1 GCA_022340715.1 bacterium BMS3Abin03
CAAACGGAGGTTCTGGGACAAATGATGGCGATGTTCATAGAGAAGCATCAGATTCAATCACCACAACTGCTTATGTTTCTTTTCTTGTTGAATTGTCTTCAGCATTATCTGGAGATTACTTTTTTCATTTAGGTGCAAAAAACATGGGATTCAATTATAGGTTAAGAATATATGCTAAAGATACTACAGCCGGTGGATGGAAAATTGGTATTTCTAAATCAAGTGGAGGACAATTATATTGTGATACTGTTTTGGCATATAATCAGACATACTTGGTAATTGCTAAATATACAATTAATACTGTTTCAGCTACAGACGATGAAGTTCAGCTTTATGTCTATGATAATGGTATTCCTCTTACTGAACCGGGTAATCCCCTAATTTCGTTTGGTCCGGTAGGAGCAGGAGCTACAGGCGATATTGATGATATAGGAACAGTTGCAATAAGGCAAGGTACAAATACTCCTACAGGTATGATGGACGGAATTATACTTAGCTCAACCTGGCCAACAGCACCACCACTCTTAACCATTGCAGAAGCAATTGAGGATCTTAATTCAGATTATGTCCCGGATCGTGAAGGTGATACTGTAATGGTCTCAGGAGTGATAACATCACCGAATTACCAGACATCCCATAATTCATTCTATTTGCAGGATGCCACCGCAGGAGTTAATGTCTTTATGTACGGACCACCTGTATTTACCTGGGCATTAGGAGATAGTTTAACAGTAATTGGAACAGTTGCTCAATATAATGGAATGACGGAGATAAACCCATTGGATTCTACTTATTGGCAATATCATAGTTCTGGAAATACAGTACCAAATCCAATAGTACTGACATTAGTCCAGTATACAGCAAATCCGGAAATGTATGAAGGTTCTTTAGTTGGATTTGTTGGATTATCATTAGTCGGAGGTACATGGCCCGCCACTCCCTCCGGTTCAGGGACTAATCTTGAATTAAGTGATGGTGTAGATACTGTAGTTTTTAGAATTGATTTCGATACAGACATAGGTGGACAAACTGAACCGAGCTGGCCTGTAGATGTAATAGGAATAGGAAGTCAGTACGATAATAGTGCGCCTTATGACGGTGGCTACCAGATATTCCCGAGATACTATGCTACAGATTTCTTACCCGCTGGTACAATACCGGTAGAGTTAACATCATTTACAGCTAAAGTATCAGGTAATGTAGTTAACTTAAGTTGGTCTACAGCTACTGAAACAAACAATCTCGGATTTGAAATTCAACGTAAAACTTCAGATCAGTTTATAACTGTTGGATTTGTTGATGGTCACGGAACTTCAACTGAAATACATAACTATTCATACACTGATAGCAAAGTAGAAAGTGGAAAATACTACTACAGATTAAAACAAATAGATCTTGATGGTACTTATGAATATTCAAAAGTTGTTGAAGCAGAAGTTCTGAAACCAGTTAAATTTGCACTTGATCAGAATTATCCAAATCCGTTCAACCCAACTACAATGATCAATGTAAATCTTGCAACAGATTCAAGGGTTAAACTTGTTGTCTTTGATATACTTGGACAGGAAGTTGCTACATTGTTAAATGGAAATCTAACAGCAGGATTACATCAGATTGAATTCAATGCATCAAATCTGAATAGTGGAGTATATTTCTACAGGGTTGATGCAGCAGGAGTTGATGGGACTAACTTCTCATCCGTTAAGAAAATGATCCTTACGAAATAAAGTTATATTATTTCAATGTAAAGCCGATCTGAAAAAGATCGGCTTTTTTTATATAATTAAGAAAATTGATGAAAAATCAATACGTTGCAAATACTGAATGCAATTTATAACTTTGGAACGTTTTTTAACAAGATTATGACGAGAATGAAAACAGTTTTTTATTTTATATCCATCCTTACCTTACTACTCTACAGTTGCGGTTCTAAAAAATCGCCTGAAGAATTAATGACCGAAGCTTCAACATTTACACAAGAAAAGAAATTTCCGGAATCTGTGAATGCATATGAAACGATAATAAACGATTTCCCTGATGATAGTTTAGCTCCTGAAGCAACTTTCAACCTAGCAACATTGTACCAGAATAAATTAGTTAAAAATTTAACAGAAGAAGAATCACTTCGGAAAGCAGTTGAAATTTTCCAAAGTATACATAAAAAATATCCGAATAGTAGTAAAGCTCCTATGGGATTGTTTATGTCAGGATTCATTCTTGCTAATGAGTTAAAAGATTACAATTCAGCTACTGATGTATACAACCTGTTCCTAAAAGAATATCCTGATAATGAATTAGCTACTTCTACAAAAGAGGAACTGGATAATATGGGCTTAACTCCAGAAGAAATTCTTCAAAAGAAAATTGCCAGACAGGAATAGTGGATCAATCAAATCTTGATTACAGGAATCTTCTTAATCCATCTATAATTCCAAAAATTAATTCACTCGAACTGAGAGCCCGACTGGTTGTTGAGGGCTTTATGGTAGGACTTCATAAAAGTCCTTATCATGGATTCAGTGTAGAGTTCACGCAGCATCGTCCTTATATGCAGGGAGATAGCTTGAAGGATGTTGATTGGAAAGTCTACGGCAAGACAGAGAAATTCTATATTAAACAATATGAGGAAGAAACAAATTTAAAAAGTTATATTCTTTTGGATGTAAGTAAGTCGATGAGTTTTTCATCGGCTGATTCGGTTTCAAAACTGGATTATGCTTCCACACTTGCGGCAGCGCTTAGCTACCTTATGATCAAGCAGCAGGATGCTGCCGGTCTTACTTTATATTCAAATAGAATTGTTCAGCATCTTCCACCCAAAGCTGCAAGACCATACCTGCAACAAATTCTTAAAACTCTTTCACTGGCAAACCCGTCTGATACTACCAATACAGCAACCTGCCTGAATTCAGTTGCAGAAAAAATCAAAAGAAAAGGATTAGTAATCATTATTTCCGATTTGTTTGATGATGTATCATCAATTATCAGTGCGCTAAAACATTTTAGTTACAATAAAAATGAAGTGATTGTGTTTCAAATACTTGATCCGATGGAGAGAAGCTTTGCATTCGGAAGAGATGCAATTTTCAGAGATATGGAAACAGAAGAAGAAATGACAACACAGCCTTTCCAGATTCAAAAGGCATATAAGCTTGCAATGGAGGAATTTATCAATACGATTAAAAGAGAATGCCTTAATTCCAATATTGATTATAACCTGATCGATACTTCTGCCCCTTTTGATAAAGCTTTATTGAGTTATATTCAAAAAAGATCAAAGCTTTATTAAACTATTTAATAAAAGGTAGAATTTCTTCTAAATATTTATTTGCCTTAGATTCTGCTTCAGCTTGGGTTTTAGCTTCCGTTATTATTCTTATAATCGGTTCTGTGTTTGATTTTCTTAAATGTAACCAGTGATCATCAAAATCAATTCTCAAACCATCGTCGGTATTAATTCTTTTGTCTTTGTACTTTTCTTTGAATGTCTCAATGATTAAATCCGGATTGGATTCAGCGATATTAATTTTTCTTTTGTAAATAGAATATTGAGGTAATGCTTTTTTCAATTCACTAATTGATTTGCCAAATTCCAGTAAATGTTGTAGAGTAATAGCAATCCCCACCAGAGCATCTCTTCCGTAATGTAACGAAGGAAAGATTACTCCACCGCTTCCTTCACCACCAATCACAGCTTCAACTGCCTTCATTTTTTTTACTACGTTTGCTTCACCTACCGGCGATCTGAAAACCTTGCATCCGACTGCTTCTGTTACATCATCAACTGCACGGGTTGTTGATAAATTCACAACTACATTCCCTTTTACTTTTGTCAGAATAAATCTTACTGCCTGTGTAATAGTATTCTCTTCACTGAAAGGCTCTCCCTCGTTCGTAATCAAAACAAGTCTGTCAACATCAGGATCAACAACAATCCCCAGGTCAGCATCTGCATCCTTTACTGCCTGCATTGTATCTTTTAAGTTTTCTGGTACAGGTTCCGGCATTCTTGGAAATATTCCTGTCTTTTCACAATTCATCTCAATTACTTCGCATCCAAATTCTCTGAGAAGCTGGGGTATTACATATGCACCTGCGCCGTTTACACAGTCTGCTAATACTTTAAAATTTTTCCTTTTGATAGCTTCGCGATCAATGTATTTCAGATTTAGAACCGCGTCCATATGGTTCTTGATGCCTTCATTGAATACAACACTTTTACCAATTCTTGTCCAGCTTGTATAATTTTTATTTGATTCTTCCAACTCTTCGATCATAAATTCATTTTCATCTGGATTAAGAAACTGACCGGTTGAATTCAACAATTTTAAAGCATTCCATTCATTTGGATTGTGACTGGCAGAAATTGCAATACCGCCGGCAGCTTTTAATTCTCTTACATTGTATTGAATTGTTGGTGTTGGGCAAATGCCGATGTTAATTATATCAAGACCTTTTGCTAAAAGTGTTCCCGTAACAAGATTATCTACCATTTCACCGGTAATCCGCGCATCTCTACCCAGCACTATTTTCCCTCTTCCAATAAAACCGGCATAAGCACTTGCATATTTAACAATCATGTGTGGATCAAGTCCATCACCAACAATGCCTCTAATTCCTGAAACGCTGACCATCAGAGTGCTCATTCATCCTCCATTGTTTCATATAATTTGAATTTTTAAGCTTAATCTAAAATATAACAAAAATCCTTATCTTATCATTTTTATAATTTTAAACAACGTAAATCTTATTTCATTGAGAAGAAAAATTAATAGAATAAATAACCTGTTAATAGAATTTTTTGGAATTCCGAGGCGAAGTAAAAAACGGCCTGATCCGTTAGATATGCTTATCGGAACGATTCTATCTCAGAATACGAATGATAAAAATTCTTATAAAGCATATCGGAACCTTAAAGATAAATTCGGAAACTGGAACGAATTAGCAGAATTAACTCCTTCAAAAATCGAAAAGATTATTAAAGTTGCGGGACTTGGTAAACAAAAATCAAAAGCAATTAAGAACGTTCTGAATGGAATTAAAAAAAAGCATAATAAAATCAGTTTAGATCACCTGAAAAATTTTAGTAATCAGGAAGTTATTGATGAACTAACAAAGTATGATGGTGTGGGTGTAAAAACGGCAAGTTGTGTCTTGCTGTTTTCAATGAATAGAAATGTTTGTCCTGTAGATACGCATGTTCATCGTACTCTAAACAGAATTGGGTTAGTAAAAACTAATTCGCCTGATAAAACATTTTCAGAAATATTTGGTAAAATTCCTGAAAGAATTGCTCATACATTTCACACAAACCTGATAAGGTTGGGTAGAGATATTTGCAAATCTGCAAAACCAGTTTGTTCTGTTTGTCCTTTACAAAAAATATGTAAGTATGATGATAAAAATTTTGATTATTTACCTGATCGTAAAAAGAATGATTTCATGCTTCTAGATAATATCGGTTAGATTAAGATTTTATTAGTGACCGAACCAGTAAATTGTTGGTGTAATACACCGATTTTGAACCTTATAAATTCTTTTCTTGCTAAATTGCAATAATAATTTTTCCCCGATTTAAAATTTATTTTATTTTATCTTCTTTTTAAGATAAATTAATGCAAGTATCAAATTTAAATCAGTAAAATTGTTGATGACTGATAAACCTTTAGTTTAAGTTACGATTATGCAGCATATTATTTTGGTTCAGATAAATTGCAAACATTTTGATATGCAAAAACAATATAAATGGAAGTTGTAAATATTGGCATTTTAATAATAGTTTATTGTAAGAAAAAAAGAACGTTGAATCTTCACAAAAATGAAAAATAATTAAATAAAATGTTTCACTATGAACCTAAAGACCTCACCGTTTCTGAAGTTTACAAACTTTTAGTGGGTGGTGTAGGTCCAAGACCTATTGCATTGGTTTCAACCATTTCTGAAGATGGGATTAATAATTTATCACCATTTTCTTTTTTCAATACTTTTGGTTCAAACCCTCCAATAATAGCCTTTTCTCCAACAAGAAGAAGAAAAGATGCAAGTCATAAGGATACTTATAATAATTTAATGGCAACGAAAGAATGTGTTGTCCAGGTTGTAACATATTCTATTGTAGGACAAGTAAACCTTGCTTCAACCGAATACACTTCAGAAGTTGATGAATTTATTAGAAGCGGATTAACCCCGATTGATTCCGATTTTGTAAAACCAAAACGTGTAAAAGAATCACCCTTCCAGATGGAATGTAAATTGGTCGATATGAAAAGCTATGGTGAAAAGGGGAGTTCTGCTAATATTTCAATCTGTGAAGTACTCAAATTTCATATATCGGAGGAAGTATTTACAAACGGTATTATTGACCCACAAAAAATTGATCTTGTCTCAAAAATGCCGGGTAATTTTTATTGTCGTGCTTATGGCGATGCAATATTTGAATTACCAAGACCGCAAATGAAACAAAATATAGGATATAACCAGATTCCAGATTTTATGAAGAATTCTAATGTATATACTGGAAATAACCTTGCAGCTTTTGCACTTGTTGAAAATATTCCAGACAAATCTGAAGTGGATGAGTTTATTAAAAAGATTCTGAACGAAAATCCTGAAGAAATTGAAGTTACTGAGGATGCCTTTTTTAAATATCTCGAAGAATCAAATTATCTATATATGCTGAAGGCAGTAATTCATTTTGCCAAAGTAAATCATTCTCAATTAAATAAATTTATTCAGCTAACAGCGAAATGTGCTCTTGAAAACAATAACAAAGATTTTGCCTGGAAAGCTGCTTTATACGAACTCAATTTCCATAATTAAATTTCAATCAGAATATTATTAATGGATAATAATCGATCATCCATTCTCTGGCAACCCAATACCGATAAAATAAATGAAGCAAACATGACGAAATTTTTGTCATTTGTCAATCACATGTATAGTTGTTCACATTCTAATTATTATGAGTTATATGATTGGTCTGTGATAAAGATAGAAGACTTTTGGGAAGCAATTTGGAAGTATTCCGGTATAATTCATTCATCAGAATATGAAACTGTTTTAAATGAAAGAAAAATGCCGAGTGCAAAGTGGTTTTCTGGTACAAAATTAAACTTTGCCGAAAATCTGCTGCGTTACAGAGATGATAAAATTGCATTGATTTCCTACCGTGAAAATAATCCTTCTATTAAACTAACATATGCAGAGTTATATAAACTTGTTGCAGCTTGTTCTTCAGGATTGAAAAAATTAGGACTGAGAAAAGGCGATAGAGTAGCAGGATTTGTTACGAATATTCCCGAAACCATTATGGCTATGCTTGCAACAACAAGTATTGGAGCAATCTGGTCATCTTGCTCCCCGGATTTTGGAATTAAGGGAGTTTTTGACAGATTCGATCAGATTAAGCCTAAGATTTTATTTGCGATTGAAACCTATAGTTATAATGGAAAACAAATCAATTGTGCAGAAAAAATCA
The DNA here is from genome assembly GCA_022340715.1 of bacterium BMS3Abin03. Taxonomy (GTDB): domain Bacteria; phylum Bacteroidota; class Ignavibacteria; order Ignavibacteriales; family Ignavibacteriaceae; genus BMS3ABIN03. The sequence continues at coordinate 7,478 of JAJDNK010000217.1, forward strand.
ACAAGATTGCGGAAAATATCCCTTCTATTGAAAGAATAATTAAAATACCTCTTTTTAATGATTTTACTGATAAGGATAATTATAAGCTACCGGAGGATAAGTTTATAAAATTTAATGAGTTACTCGATTTTAATATAGACAATATATCATTTGAACAAGTTCCTTTTGATCATCCGGTATATATAATGTATTCGAGTGGAACTACTGGATTACCTAAATGCATTGTCCATGGTGCTGGTGGAACACTTTTGCAGCACTTTAAAGAGCACGTTTTACACACAAATCTTAAAAGAGAAGATATTATTACATATTTTACTACGTGCGGATGGATGATGTGGAACTGGCTGGTTAGTGCATTACAGGTAGGAGCAAGCATATTTCAATTCGATGGTAGCCCTTCTTATCCAAATTTAAATATTCTCTGGCAAGAAATAGAAAAAGAAAGAATTACGGTTTTTGGTACGAGTCCGAAATTTCTTACTTCCTGCCAAAAAACGGGATTAGTTCCGAAAGATGAGTTTGATTTATCTTCATTGAAGACTATCCTATCTACAGGATCCCCTCTAACAAATGATAATTTCAGGTGGGTTTATAATGAGGTAAAAGCAGATATTCAGCTTTCTTCCATATCCGGTGGAACGGATATCATTTCTTGTTTTATGCTTGGCAATCCGGTTCTACCTGTTTACGAAGGGGAAATACAATGCAGAGGATTGGGAATGAAAGTGGAAGCGTTTAACGAACTGGGTAATAGTGTTTTTGATAAAAAAGGTGAACTTGTCTGTAGTGAACCATTTCCTTCGATGCCTGTTTATTTTTGGAATGATCCTGAAAACAAAAAGTATATCAATGCATATTTCAGTTCCTTCCCGGGAGTTTGGACACATGGAGATTATATTAAGATAACGAATTCCGGTGGCATAGTAGTGTATGGCAGATCCGATGCTACTCTTAATCCTGGCGGAGTTAGAATTGGAACAGCAGAAATTTACAGGATAGTTGAATCAATGCAAGGAATTGAAGATAGTATTGTAGTTGGACAAAGATCCAATGGCGATATTATAATTGTTTTATTTGTCGTACTGAGCGGAAGTAAAATTTTAACTCCCGAATTAACAAATGAAATCAAGAGTAAGGTCAGAACTGAAGCTACTCCGCGACACGTACCTTCGAAAATCTTGCAGGTAAATGAAATACCGCGAACTATAAGTGGTAAAAAAGTTGAAATAGCCGTTTCCAAAATCCTCAATGACGAGAAAGTCGAGAACAAAGACTCGCTAATAAATCCGGGATCGCTCAATCAATTTTTTGAATTTAAATAGTAGGATATTTACAATTTTTTTACCAAATTATTGATGTATGGAAAATTTTTTACTGACTAAAGTAGAAGATATAATTGTTGAAGAGATAAATCTTGTAAAAGCAACAAGAGATCAGGCTGAGGAATTCAAAGTTGTTTTATTGAAGCACATTGATGAAGGCAGTCTAAAAATAATCGTAGATCTGCATCAATGTGAATTTGTAGATTCTACTTTTCTTTCAACTTTGTTAATAGCATTAAAAGCAGTAATGGAAAAGGGTGGGGGATTGAAGCTTGCTGCTCCAAAATACGAGGTCGATGAAGTGCTTGAAGCTACTGGTATGAAAAAAGTATTTGATGTTTTCCCTACAGTAGAAGAAGCTGTAAATAGTTTTAAATAATTACTCTTTTACTAATCATTTCTTATCGCTAAACATATAAAGCGCTTCCAAAATCTTTCCTGTGTTTCAAAGTAATGCTATGTTCTTCTCCAAGATATTTGAAGATTGCGATACAAGCTTTCCTCGAACCATCATCATCATAGTGTCTGTCGTTTCTAATAATATCGATAAACTTTTCTAAAGCCATATCGAAGTTTTGTTTTTTAATTTCATTAATTGCGAATAAGTAGGAATTTTTTATTTGTGAATCTGGCAACAAACCGGGATTTGCATTTTTTTCTAACAGGTCACAAATTGATTTTACCGATTCCGCTAATTCATAATATTCTGAAGATGGATCAACAGTTTCTGCAAGTCTCGTAGCTTCTTTTGGATCTTCAAACAATAAAATTTTAGAAAGCAAAGCATTTACATCGCTGTTATTCATATCTCCCGCATGTACATTTTCCAGGATTATTTTAGCATCTGTGATATTGCCATCGGCTAATAACTTTTTTGCATTTTCAATCTGATCCGCAAATTTTCCGGGAATTGATTTCTTCAGCCATTCTCTTACATGATGTTCTGGCAGCGCTCCTGTAAATTCGTTAATCACTTTTCCTTTGGAAAACAATTTACAATTTGGAATTCCCCTGATTCCATACTGGGCGGCTAACTGTTGATTTTTATCCGTATCTACTTTGGCAAGTTCCCAATCACCATTTGCTTCTCCAGCAAGTTTTTCCAAAACCGGACCGAGTATTTTACATGGACCACACCATTCAGCCCAGAAATCTACAAGAACTGGAACTTCATTACTTTTTTCAATTACATCTTTTTGAAATTCTTTTACTTCCATAAATATTTTAATTTTCCGTTTTTTGTCATTAGAAATTAATTAGATGTATTTTCTTTTGAAAAGTTACAAAGAACATCAAATTATTTATCAGTTATAATGTGAGAGAAGATTTAATAGAGAACGTTTATAGTTTATTAAAATCCGTAAGTAGTAATAATGTAACAAGTTGCGTTACAAAATATTTTATTTTTACGTATCCTTTTTCATTTGAGGAATTCTTCCAGCAGTGGTATACTAATTTTCTGAAAAGGGGGAAGTTATCTACAATTCTGCTTATTTCAGTTGAGTATTGGGTCTGTTTTTTCTTAAGAAATTTTCTCAATAACTTAAATAATACCGGAGCAAGAAGGAAATACCAGATTATCATAATTCCCAATGCGCGAAAAACCATGATAAGGACTTCCATTGTTTTATTTGATTCGGCTTCAGGGTAAAGATAAGATAATATAATCAGCCCAATTATTAATATTATGAACAGATAACCTGTTGGTTTTTGCCACCAGTGTTTACGCTTGTGTTTCTTAGGAGCAACCGAATTAGTAATCGAACTGTAGAAACTATCAATCTCCGGTTGTCCGTGATGAATAATTTTTGTGATTTTGAATGGGAATCTCCCCGCAAAAATTCCAACTAGCATACCAAGAATAATGTGAAGACCAAGATATATACCGACAATAAGATAACTTAGATTTATTTCGACTGATTCTTTGTTAGTTATAAACTCTGAGATGATTGCTTTTCCATATTGATCAATTGAGTTCCACAATGTATTTCCGAATAACACAGTTAAAACAATTATTTTTTGTGTTGAGGAAAACAAGAGGACGAGTATACCTAGAACGAATGCTGATACTTTAAAAAACTTTCTGTTGAAAAAAAGAACTTCTCCTAAAATTCCTTGAAGGAATACTGCGAAGTAAGCGGTTAAAGGTGTGTAGGGACTTGCGATTCCTTTAATAATTATTACAATAATTGTTGATCGGAGAATTATTCCTTTTTCTTTGGAGAAAAATGCAAGTAATGATATTAAAACCGCAGCCGAACCCCCGATAAATACTCCTCTGAAGGGAATCCTGAAAGCATGTAATATTCCTCCTAATGCTGCTTCACTGAATGCCCAGAGTGCTGTAATCTTCCAGATTGTAGAGGAAGTATACAGTTCATTTATTTGTCGTGGAACAGAATAATGTTCAACCGAACTAAGCAATGAATGAATCTCTCTTAAATATTAGAATTAAAAATAATTCATTTAGTTGTTAAATAAACATAATAATGTTTCACCTTAATTCTCAATTTGATTCACTATTACAGTAAAATAGGTCTTTACTTATTTATCTAAATTTCATATTATTCTTTGGATGTTATTTCGGTGATGTGACGCTTGCTATTTTTTTAGATTATGTAACATATAACAAAAGAGGAGTCAGTATGCGTTCTTTATTTAGTATAATAATTCTTTCCTTAATTGTTTTTTCAACATCCTATTCCCAATCAAATTATTATTATAGTCCGAAATTTTATGGTGGTATTTCTGTAGGATATTATGGTGGATTTGGTATTCAGGGAAGTGCAACCATTTCACATTTCGTAAGAGAAATTCCACTTTCAATTAGATTAGGAGTTGGTTATACCTCAACTGATCCGGGAAATCCAGCTGATGCAAGGAGAATATTCATTAATGATGCTACAAATGGAGTTCCTGAAAAGTCTGGTGAGATCTGGGATTTCAGAGCAGACTTTATCGTACCGATAAAATTATTCGCACGCTCTTCAATCTATGCTGGTATCAGATATTCATTATTTACTGCAGATTTTAGATTCATCGATGGTAATGAATTCTTTACAATTTCCAGTAATGATTTTGGATTAGGCGGTGGATTGGAAACTCAATTTTCTTTATCGTCTAACCTATTTTTACTGGCTAGTGCCGGAGCTGACTATTATTTTTCTAATAAACTCACTGGTCACGATACAGAATACAGTTCCGATGGAGAAAATGTAAATCCTCGTAGAGATTATACATTTGATGATGCTGATAATGCTATCAATCAACCAAAACTCCAACCGAGAATAATGATTGGTCTCAATTATGGATTTTAGTTCTTCTTAAGTTGGTAAATATTAATAAAAAAGAGTCTCCTAAAACTGAAGACTCTTTTTTTATTTTGATGAATTAATGAATAATTTTTTATTGATTGATTTCCCCTTTCCATCCAATTATTCCAGGCTGCAAATGACTAACGCTCTTAAATCCTATTGAAAGCATTTGCATTCCCGCAATAAAACTTCTGTTTCCACTTCTGCAGTAAATATAATAGTTTTTACTTTTATCTAATTTATTTATTTCCGATAAAAACTGTGGATTCGATATATCAACTAAAATAGAATCAGGTATTCTTTTCTGTTGATGTTCCATTGGCGTACGAACATCAATTAAAACTCCGTTTTCATCATCTTTTAATTTTTGTTCAAATGCAAAAGCATCAAGGTTTTCTACCGTCTTCATATTTTTCTTTAAACAATTATACTCCTTAAGCTATTAATTATTCGATAATAAATTTTTTAATCCCACTTAAATGAATTTCCGAAAATGATTCGGATAAGAAATGTTCTAAACTTTGAAGATTATTATAAAAATTTCTTCAAATGGTTCTCAATAACAATCCCGAATATGATGACCTCAGGATTGATTAGTTTCAGAAAATCTAAATATTTTAATAGTAAATTGATATTTAAAACTGACTCATCAGTCAGAAAATAGTAACATTGACTTTTTTTTATAGGTCTGCTTACATATATTTGTCAATTCTCAAACAAAATAAGCACTTTCGAAAATGCCAAATCAATTCAATATTGCGGTTTTAGGTGGTGGACCCGGAGGATATGTAGCTGCTATCCGGGCAGCACAATTAGGTTTCAAAACTGTAGTAATTGATAAAGATAATCTTGGTGGTATTTGTCTTAATTGGGGTTGTATTCCAACAAAATCCCTTCTGAGAAATGCTGAAATTTATGACACAGTTAAGAATCAAGGAAATGACTTTGGGATTTCAGCAAAAGAGCTAACATTTGATTTTAAAAGGATAATTAAACGTAGTAGAAAAATTTCTGACAGAATATCAAAAAATGTAGAAATGTTGATAAAAAAGAACAAAGTTGTTAGAATTCGGGGATTTGGAAGATTAGCTTCCCAAAATAAAATTGATATTTATGATGATAAAAATAAAAAGGTTAATTCAATTTCAGCAGATAATACAATAATTGCAACCGGAGCCAAGCCGAAATCTATACCATCTATTCCGGTTGATAAAAAAATGATAATTACCAGTACAGAAGCAATGATTTTACCTGAATTACCAAAAGAATTAATTGTGATCGGTGCCGGGGCGATAGGAGTTGAGTTTGCATATTTTTATTCTGTACTTGGTACGAAGGTAACAGTTATTGAGGTGATGGAAAACATCCTTCCGATTGAGGATAAGGAAGTTTCAAAAGAATTAGAAAAGAGTTTCAATAAACGTGGAATAAAGATTATAACAGGGGCCAACGTTCAGAAAGCTGAGGTAAAAGGAAAAAAAGTAAAAGTGACAGTTTCAGTAAATGGAAAAAATGAAGAGCTTACTTCTGACAAAGTGTTAAATGCAATCGGCGTTACGGGAAATGTTGAGGGATTCGGTCTTGAAGAATTGGGCATTGAATTATATAAAAATCATATTAAAGTTGATAAATCAACTTATGAAACAAATGTAAAAGGTATTTATGCTATTGGTGATGTAATTGGACCGCCGTGGCTTGCTCACGTTGCTTCGCACGAAGCTATTCATTGTGTTGAAGGTATAAAAGGACTGAAAAATAAACCGATTGATTACGAAAATATTCCCGGATGTACATATTGCCAGCCTCAAATTGCAAGTGTAGGATTAACGGAAGAAAAAGCTAAAGATCTGGGATATAAAACTAAAGTTGGAAAATTTCCGTTTATGGCAAGTGGTAAAGCCTTTGCTATTGGCGAAAGGGAAGGTTTTGTTAAACTTATTTTCGATGAAAAGTACGGTGAACTTTTGGGTGCCCATATTATCGGTTCGGAAGCTACTGAATTGATCGCCGAAATTGTTTTAGCTAGGGAACTGGAAGCGACAGGTGAATCGATAATAAAAACTGTGCACGCGCATCCAACTTTATCTGAGTCGATTATGGAATCAGCTGCTCAAGCATATGGAGAAGCAATTCATATTTAAATGATTAAGGAATATTTAAACTTGAATAAAAATTTAACATACTACGATTTGGGAACTATTGATTATAAGGTTGCCTGGGATTTGCAGAAACGAATCTTTGAGTTAAGATATCAAAAAGAAATTGATGATGTTTTGCTTTTATTGGAACATCCGCATACTTATACACTTGGCAAAACAGCTCATCGAAAAAACCTGATATGCACCGAGGATTACCTCGAACAAAATCATATTTCAGTTTATAATATAGACAGAGGTGGAGATATAACTTATCACGGCAAAGGACAAATTGTTGGATACCCGATTTTTGATCTTAAGGATTGGGTAAAAGATACACACAAATATCTTCGGGCTTTGGAAGAAGTACTGATCAAAACATGTGAAGAATATGATCTTAAAGCTGGCAGAATTCCCGGTCTTACAGGTGTTTGGATAGAAAACAGGAAGATTGCAGCGATCGGGATAAAAGTTTCGAGATGGATTACCATGCATGGTTTCGCTTTTAATGTGAATACTGATCTCAACTTGTATAAAGGGATAATTCCTTGTGGAATAAGTGACAAAGAAGTAACTACATTAAAAAGAGAATTGAACAAGGATGTTGATTTAGCTGAAGTAAAATCAAAGATTCTAAATAATATTATTGAAATATTTAATTACGATGAATATAAAGTAAAAGAGCCCGGTATCCTGTTAGAAAAAAATCTTAACAAAGTTTAATAAGGAAGAGATTTATGACAAAGAAAAATTCGGAAGTATCAACAAAAAACAAATCTGTTAAACCCACTAATGGAAAACATAAAAAATCAAAAGTATCAACCAAGCTTTCGGACGATAAATTAAAAGATGTTTTGAAAATGATGCTTACTGCTCGTACAATAGATAATAAAGCATTGAATTTTCTTCGCCAGGGTAAAACATTTTTTCATATCGCCGGTGCCGGGCACGAAGCCATCCAGGCTGCACTTGGACTTTGTCTCGATAAAGAAAATGATTGGTATTTTCCTTATTACAGGGATATGACCGTGGCGTTATATTCAGGCGTTACAATTAAAGAAATTTTTTTACAATGCTTTGCAAAAGACAGCGATCCGGCGTCAGGAGGAAGACAACTACCGGAACATTGGGGTTCAAAAAGAAACAGACTTGTTTCTCAATCTAGTCCTACAGGGACACAATTTCTTCAAGCTGTAGGAACTGCCTTTGCTACTATAAAACAAAACGAAAACAGAATTACATATGTAAGTAGTGGTGAAGGAACAACCAGCCAGGGTGAATTTCATGAAGCAGTTAACTGGTCCAGTCGTGAAAAATTACCAGTACTCTTTGTTGTACAGAACAACAAATATGCTATCTCGGTTCCGGTTAAAGAACAAAGCGGTGGTAAAGATAATTCTATCGCTGAAATGATGGCAGGATATGAAAACCTTTTAAGATTCAGGGTAAATGGTACCGATTTTTTTGAATCTTATGAAAAAGTGAGTGAAGCTGTTGATTATATCAAACAGGGTAAAGGTCCTGCACTTATTGAAGCAGAATGTGTAAGGTTGTTATCTCATTCATCCTCTGATGATCAGAGAAAGTATAGAACCAAAGAAGAACTCGAAGAAGATTCTCAAAAGTGCCCGATTGAAAAATTAGCGAAGCATTTAATTAAAGCAGGAATTTTATCGGGTGAAGATTATGATAATCTTAAAAAAGAAATAAATGAAGAAGTGACTGAAGCTGCTGACGCAGCCATTGCCGAATCAGACCCTGATCCTAAAGAAGCACACAGGTATGTTTTTGATGAAAGTGGATTTAAAGAAACTCTTGATTATGAAACTTCGGAACCAGCCGGTAATAAAATAGTAATGGTGGATGCTATCAATCATGCTTTGCATGAAGAAATGAAAAGAAATGATAAAATGTACATTTTTGGAGAAGATGTAGCTGATAAAAAAGGTGGAGTTTTTACTGCAACAAAAGGATTATCAACAACCTTCGGAGACAAAAGAGTTTTTAATTCACCTCTGGCGGAAGCAAGCATAACCGGGATGGCTACAGGAATGGCAGTAGCAGGACTGAAACCAGTTGTAGAAATTCAGTTTGGCGATTATATATGGCCTGGCTTTATGCAATTCAGAAGTGAAACATCAACGATGCGTTATCGTTCAAAAAATGCTTGGGCTTCTCCTGTAGTAGCAAGAGTTGCAGTTGGCGGTTATATTCATGGCGGGCTTTATCACAGCCAGAATATCGAAGCAACATTTGCCCATATCCCCGGAATTTTTATTGCGTATCCGAGTAACGCAGCAGATGCAAAGGGATTATTAAAAACAGCTTGCAGAATAAATGATCCAGTTCTTTTCTGTGAGCATAAAGGTTTATACCGGCAGAGTTTTGCAACTTCACCTGAACCTGATGGTAATTACTTATTACCTTTTGGTAAAGCAAAGGTAGTAAGAGAAGGTACCGATATCACAGTTGTGTCATATGGTCTTTCAATGTGGGACTCGGTTTTTGCTGCGAAGAGATTGGAGAATGATGGTTATTCCGTTGAAGTAATCGACATCAGAACATTAATTCCGTTGGATGAGGAAACAATTTATAATTCTGTTAGGAAAACAAATAAAGCTATTGTAATACATGAAGATACATTAACTGGTGGATTCGGTGCTGAAATAGCGGCAAGAATTTCTGATTATTGTTTTCAATATTTGGACGGACCTGTTAAAAGAATAGCAGCCAAAGATTCACATATCCCTTATTCTCCTATACTTGAAGCAGCAATACTTCCGAACAGGGAGGAAGTTTACAAAGGTATTAAAGAATTATTGCAATTTTAATTTAACTTGGAGCGATGGTAATGGAAATTGTAATGCCCAAAATGGGTGAAAGTGTTAGTGAAGGAACAATAATCAAATGGTATAAGAAACCAGGTGATAAAATTGAGAGAGATGAAATCTTACTTGAGATAAGTACAGACAAAGTGGATACTGAAATTCCTTCGCCCTCTGCGGGTGTGCTTAAAGAAATTAAGGTGAATGAAGGTGATACGGTTGAAGTCGGAACAGTTATGGCGATACTTTCAACAAATGGTGAACCAACTGAAGTTCAAACTGAAAATGAGGTAGAAAAGAAAACTGAACAGAGAATCCCGGAGAAAGTTGAAATTAAAGCCTCCGAATATAACACCGAAACTGAAAGAGATTTATACGAAATTGAAATGCCTAAAATGGGGGAATCAATTACGGAAGGAACAGTCATAAAATGGTATAAAAAAGCAGGAGAATCCGTAAAGAAAGATGAAGTCTTGCTTGAGATAAGTACAGATAAAGTGGATACTGAAATTCCTTCCCCGATTGATGGTAATGTTGCTGAAATTCTTGTCGGAGAACAAGAGACGGTTGATGTTGGAACTATTGTAGCTAAAGTATCAACTAGTGGTAAGGTTATTCAAAAGCAGAAACCAGGGAAAGAAGAGAGGAAGGAAATTAAACCATCTGCCCCGGAATCAATGCATGATAATTTTACACCAACAGTTTCCAATCTTAAAGAGGGAAAAACAGAAAGATTTTATTCTCCGCTTGTTCTTAACATTGCTCAAAAAGAAAATGTAAGCTTTGATGAATTATCAGGAATTGATGGAAGCGGTATAAACGGCAGAGTAATGAAAAAAGATATCCTGAGTTACATAGAACAGAGAAAAACAAGTGGAAAGAAGATTAGTACTAATGAACCTTCTCATGTTTCAAGCAAAACAAATGCACCTCAGTTTATTTTTGATATTCCTGTTACCGGGGAAGTTGAAAAAATTCCAATGGATAACATTCGTCAAAAAATAATGCAACATATGGTTGCAAGTAGAGATACTTCTGTTCACGTAACTTCTCTTACTGAAGTAGATATGACAAAGATTGATAAATTTCTGAAAGAAAAAAGAGAAGAATACTGGAAAAAAGAGGGTGTTAAACTCACATTTCTTGCTATTATTGCTGATGCTTGTATTAAAGCATTAAAGAAATTTCCGTTGGTCAATTCGTCCATTGATGGAAATACAATAATCCAGAAAAAATATGTTAATCTTGGAATTGCAGTTGCAATTGAGCCTGCAGGTTTGATAGTTCCTAATATAAAGGGAGCAGATCAAAAAAATATTTTAGGTCTGGCAAAATCAATTCACGATCTTGCTAACAGATCGAGGAATAAAAAACTAACTCCGGATGATATAACCGCGGGAACATTTACTATTACAAATTATGGTGTGTTTGGAACTATTTTCGGTACGCCAATAATTAATCAACCGGAAGTTGCTATTTTGGGAGTCGGTGCTATAGTAAAAAGACCTGTTGTTATAGAAGTTGATGGAACTGATACGATAGCAATCAGATCAATAATGGATCTTACGATTTCACATGATCACAGGTTGATCGATGGAATGATCGGGAGTTTGTTTTTAAAGCATATTAAAGAAACACTTGAAGGATTTGATCCAGAATCTGTTTAGAAATCGGATAGTCGCAACCTTGGATAGATTTATTCCATTAGTACAGGTTGCATCTATTTATTCTGCGTGGTCTGATGACTACGATTACCATGTTTTTATTGAAAAATTTTTAATAAGAAGAAGCGAGAAATTATTTTGGCTAAAATAAATCAACATCAAAGAAATTATGCAGACGTTGCAGAAAATGAACGTGGTGAAATAGGTAAAAGACCCGCTTGGCTGAAAGTAAAACTGCCAACAGGTGATAATTATAATGATGTTCGCGAATTGATGCGAAGACAAAAGTTAAACACTGTTTGCGAAGAAGCAAGATGTCCCAATATCGCTGAATGCTGGAATCACAGAACAGCAACCTTTATGATTCTTGGAGATACCTGTACAAGAAGCTGCGGTTTTTGTAATGTAAAATTAGGAATGCCGAGTGAACTTGATCTTGATGAATCAAGACGTGTTGTCGAATCAATAAAAGAATTAAATTTAAGACATGCAGTAATAACATCAGTAAACCGTGATGAATTGGACGACGGTGGCGCATCGATATTCAGCGAACTTGTAAGATTGAGTAGAATTGAAGTACCGGATTGTACTATCGAAATTTTAATACCGGATTTTAAAGGTGAAGAGCATGCTTTTAAAATCATTATGAAAAATCCCCCTGATATTTTAAACCATAATTTGGAGACAATTCAAAGACTTTATCATGTTGTTCGACCCCAGGCAAAATATGACAGAAGCCTTAATCTGATAAATTGGTTTAAGAATAAAGGTTTAAAAACAAAAAGTGGTATAATGGTTGGCATAGGCGAAAAACCTGAAGAGGTATTAGATTTAATGGATGATCTCGTTAATCACGGTTGTGAAATTCTAACAATCGGTCAGTATCTTCAACCCACTAAACAGCATTTACCAGTTGATAGATTCGTAACTCCCGAAGAATTCGCTATGTATAAAGATGAAGGATTAAAGAAAGGTTTTAAAATTGTAGAATCTTCTCCTCTGGTTCGTTCATCGTACCATGCTGACCAACAGGCAAGAGCTATGTTTTAATTGTGAATCGATTCTTTAATTTGATTTCCTTATTATAGATTGAATATTAATGAAAAGATAATATTTCCCTATTTACTGGATGAGAAATATTGTGTACTTTGGGGCTCATTTTAGTTATTTTTACAGCTTTGGCTTCAGATATAATTTTTTAATAATTCCGGTACATGAAATATAACTTTATACTAATTCTTCTATCCTTAACATTCTATTCCTTTTTACTCAATCCAGGGGATGATAATAAAAAGTTTCCCAAAACTCTGGATGATGATAACTCAAAATACACAAATATTGGCAACATAGGTATTACCGTAACTAATTTCGGTACTTATGGTAACGGATTTGTTCTGTGGCCTGATCAGCCAAGCTGTGAGTATCCGCTCGGCAGCGGTATTGAACATATTTTTGATGGAGGTTTGTGGGTTGGTGGATTTATAAGAGGTGGTGATGGTGTACCAAGGGTTACAACCGGCGCGATTGATGCCTCTTCAGTCTCTGCAAGAGGTGGTGGATTCGAGTTTACAAATGCGCGTGGAAATTTTGTAAAAGAACAATCTTCTCTTTTTGATTCACGGGTATTTAATCCAAATGCAATTTCGCATCAGGATTTTGTAATGGATTATACAGATACTAATACTGTTTTTCTGAATGGTGAACCGATAAGTGATCATAAACCTTTGGGTATTACTATCCACCAGGAAACTTATGCCTGGAACTATCCTTTTGCAAACTTCTTTGTGATTTTTAATTACTGGGTAAAGAATGTTACAAACAAATATATTGACAGCGTTTTTATTGGTTTATGGACTGATACAGTTGTTCGTAATACTCTTGTAACAGGTCGACCATCCGGAAGTGCATTTTTTAATAAGGGTGGAAATGGTTATAACGATTCAATAAAAATTGCATATGAATTTGATGCTGCAGGTGATATAGGTTTTACTGATAGTTATGTGGGAATTCTATATCTTGGTTCAGATCCAAGACTTCCTGAAAAATATATATACAACGGAATAGATACTATAACAACTACAAACTTTGTTAGCTGGCAATTTAGAAATACAAGTGATGCGAACTTTTTTGCACCGCAAAATGATATTGACCGCTATAGAAAGATGCAGGGATTCTTTGGTGGAGATAATAGATGGAAAGATGGAGTTAATGCACAAAGTTTAAAACCCCCCTCTAACAGATCTATGCTTTTAACTAACGGATACTTCAATACCATTGCACCCGGTGATTCAGTTAACGTAGTTTTTGCAATTGTCTGTGCAAAGAAGTTCGGTACAGATAATCCTGCAATGGATACTGAAGAGCAGAAAACAAATTTATATTCTAATGCGGATTGGGCTTTAAGAGCTTATTATGGTGAAGACAGAAATCGCAACGGTATTCTTGATCCGGATGAAGATCTTGATGGTAATGGTAAAATAACAAGGTATATCCTTCCCACACCACCAACCGTTCCTAAAGTTAAAGTTATCCCAGATAATCAGCGGGCAACAATTTACTGGGATAAAAGAGCGGAATCTTCAATCGATCCAATTTCAGGTAAAATGGATTTTGAAGGTTATAAAATTTATAGAACGCAAGCTGGTTTTGATTTAACAGAACAACAGGACATATTAAAATCTATGGTTGTTCTTGCTTCATTCGATAGTGCTGGAAACAATATTGAATTTGATACCGGCTTTAATTTTGTCCGTTTGGATGAGCCGGTTACTTTTTCAAATGATACGGTGAAGTATTATTACAAATTTGAATTAGATAATCTGTTAAACGGCTGGCAGTATTTATTTTCAGTAACAGCTTTCGATGAAGGAGACCCCGAGAATAATCTGGAAATTCTTGAATCGAGTCCGCTTGCAAATCTTGAGAGAATTTTACCCGGGACCCAACCTGTTGAAGATCCGGATATTGAGGTTGGTGTTTATCCGAATCCATATTATGGAAATGCAATCTGGGATGGAAGTTCCGAACGGCTAAGAAAATTATATTTCTATAATCTTCCAGCGGATTGCCAGATTACAATTTATACTTTATCAGGTGATGTTGTTAAGAGAATTGATCATACTAGTGAAAGTAACGGTAGTGATATTCGATGGTTTCAAACTTATGCATCAGATGATAAGCAAAAATTTGCCGGTGGTGAACATGCCTGGGATCTTTTAACCGATAATGATCAGGCAGTTGCGACAGGATTGTATCTCTTTACCGTTAAAAACAACCGAAACGGAGAAATTAAAAGAGGAAAATTTTTAATTATAAAATAAGGTGAATAAAATGAAAATATTTTTTACTTCAATTTTTCTTTTTGTGTTAAGCATAAATGTATTTGCCCAGTATGAAGAAGTAACAATAAGAGATATTCAATACCTGGATTCATTACTTGATAATGGAGATAGAGAATCTCCCCTTAATGGAGATACCGTGACTATTACAGGAGTAGTAATGGTTCCGCCTTATATATCTGCTGATCCTGACAGTGGTGTGCTAATGTATTGTGGTTCCGGAAGTGCGGGATTTTTCATGCAGGATACTAGTGAAACTGATTGGTCGGGTATTTTGGCAATTCAAACTAGTCCAATCTCTCCTGATTTTCAAATTTTAGATAGTGGTGCTGTTGTGAAAATAACTGGGTACGTTTCAGAATATTATACTACGACAGAATTTTTTATTACAAGTTTTGATGCAAGCAATATTGTTGGCTTCAAGAAACGTCCTGAACCAGTTGAACTTACATTAGATTCATTAAAAGAAATTGGAACTGACATAAATAAAGTAACAGCTGAAAAGTGGGAAGGAGTTTATGTAATTATCAGGAACGTTACAACGACTGAACGAAATTCATCAGGTGGTTTTAGAATTTTCGATAGTAATAACACAAAATTGAGTGTAGGCACCAAATCAAACTATTATTACAATAATACTGCACCTGCAGATGGTACAGTTCTAGATTA
Source organism: bacterium BMS3Abin03 (assembly GCA_022340715.1). Taxonomy (GTDB): domain Bacteria; phylum Bacteroidota; class Ignavibacteria; order Ignavibacteriales; family Ignavibacteriaceae; genus BMS3ABIN03. The sequence goes on from JAJDNK010000217.1 coordinate 22,745, forward strand.
TATCAAAGGTTATATTGAAACAAGAACTGATGCTAATGGAGTTACTTTAAATCCGGGTTTTAGAGATGATATGAAAGTTAAATTATATTCACCATCGGTTTCAAATATCGTTAGAAGTCCAGTAAAAGTTACGTATGGACAGGATGTTACAATCACCGCACAGATTACAGATCAAGATGGTACAATTGATACTGCGAAGTTATATTACAGAGTAAATAATGGTACTAATAATGCCTTATTGATGATAAATTCAGAAGGGAACACATGGCAGGCTATCATTCCTGGATTAAGCGATTCTTCAGTTGTTGACTTCTTCGTTTATGCAGTTGATAATGATAATAATAAAATTATGTATCCTGCTGACACTACTCAGAATAGATACTTTTATTTAGTGCTTGGAAGAACAGACCTCACTATACAAGATATTCAATTCAGTCCTTTTGGCGGTGGATTTAGTGCCTTTAATGGATATGAAGTTACTGTGAGTGGAGTGGTTACTGCGGATATTTCAGATATTGAAGGTGACGGTGGTTCCAGTACAGGTCCCTCTGTTTATTTACAGAATGGAACGGGGCCATGGAGTGGAATCCGTATTTTTGGAACTGAAACGGACAGCGTTGTTCGTGGAGATAACCTGACAGTTACCGGACCTGTATATGAAAACTATAGCGTAACCCAAATAGGAACTACTACATCGGGCGCGGTTGTAAGTACTAATTCAACTAGCAATTCATTGCCTGATCCTGAATCTCTTTCAACTTCTGAAATAGATGAAGTGGGCGATGGAACAGTTCAGGCTGAACAATGGGAAGGTGTACTTGTTCAGTATAATAATGTTACTGTTACGGATGAAAATGCAGATGGAGATCCTGGTCCTGCTGTTGGCGGAAATAATAACTATGGTGAAATGTTTGTAGCTGATGAAAGTAATCAGAGTACAAGAGTTGAATTACAAGTTGGAACTCATCATTATGATAATTTTTGGGAAGAAGGGCAAGACACTGTTGCAGGATTAATCAGAATTAAGGATGGGTATACTTTTGAAGCATTAAAAGGTATTCTCTTCTATTCTCACAGCTATTATAAATTAATGCCAAGAAAAGATGACGATTTTGTTGGACTTACAGATATTAAGCAGGAGAAAAATATACCAACACAATATAATGTTTCTCAAAATTATCCGAATCCATTCAATCCATCGACAAAAATACAGTACACACTACCAGTTGAAGGAAATGTTATTTTGAAGATATACAATATTCTTGGTAAAGAAGTAAAAACTTTAATC
>JAJDNK010000224.1 GCA_022340715.1 bacterium BMS3Abin03
AGGTGGTGGGTAATAATTCTTTCCTTATTAATTGTTGTCGGCACCTACATTCCATTCTCAAAACTCGGTTCTGAATTTATGCCGCCGTTGTACGAAGGTGATCTTCTTTATATGCCAACAACATTACCGGGAATTTCCATAACAAAAGCAAAAGAGCTTTTGCAACAGACAGATAAGATAATCAAAACATTCCCGGAAGTTAAATCCGTATTTGGAAAGATCGGAAGAGCTGATACACCAACTGATCCAGCCCCTCTATCGATGATCGAAACAACAATTCAATTAAAACCTGAAGATGAATGGCGTGAAGGAATGACGCGTGAGAAACTTGTTGAAAAACTGGACGAGGCTGTAAAAATCCCCGGTCTTACGAATGCGTGGACTATGCCTATTAAAACAAGAATCGATATGCTTTCGACAGGTATTAAAACTCCGGTGGGAATTAAAATCGCCGGACCCGATCTGAATGTTCTGCAGGATATCGGTAAAAGAATTGAAGAAGTAACAAGGAAAATTCCCGGCACCCGTTCCGTTTATGCTGAAAGATCGGCTGGTGGAAATTATGTCGATTTTGATATCGATAGGAATGCTATAGCAAGATATGGACTTACAGTTGCCGACGTACAAAATGTATTTATGTCTGCTGTCGGCGGAATGAATATTACTCAAACCGTCGAGGGATTGGAACGCTACCCCGTAAATCTCCGTTACCAGCGGGACTATCGTGATAATATTGAAGCATTAAAAAGAGTTCTTGTTCCATTGCCCGGCGGCGGGAATATCCCTCTTGATGAATTAGGCGATGTAGAAGTCCGCAAAGGTCCACCCTTGATAAAATCAGAAAATGCACGACCGAATTCATGGGTTTACATCGATATTGAAAACATCGATGTAGGAACTTATGTTCAGAATGCACAGAAAATAATTGCCGAAAAAATAAAACTTCCACAAGGGTATTCATTAATATGGAGCGGGCAATATGAATACATGGAACGAGCGGCTAAAAAATTAGCATTGGTAGTACCACTGACATTACTGATTGTAATACTTCTACTCTACTTTAACACAAAATCATTTATAAAAACAGGAATAATACTTCTTGCTCTCCCCTTTTCTATGGTTGGTGCAGTATGGTATCTCTTCCTGGCACATTTCCACTTAAGTGTTGCTGTCTGGGTAGGAATAATTGCTTTACTCGGTGTTAGCGCAGAAACCGGTGTAGTAATGTTGTTATACTTAGATATTGCTTATGAAAAATGGAAAGAGAAAGGTTTATTAAAATCATTCGCAGATCTCAGGGAATCTATCTTTGAAGGCGCCGTAAAAAGAATTCGCCCTAAGATGATGACGGTTATGGTACTCTTCTTCGGTCTTCTGCCAATTTTGATCGGTCATGGTTCCGGTGGAGATGTAATGAAAAGAATTGCTGCGCCAATGGCAGGAGGAATCTTTACCAGCTTAATTATGGAATTAACAATCTTCCCTGCGATTTTTTATCTTCTTAAAAGAAGAGAAATGAGAAAAAACAATATGATAACTGAAAGCAACGTGGAGAATTAAAATGAAAGAAATAAAGGCATATATAAGACATGAAAAAGCCGACCTCGTAATAGAAAAGCTGGAAGAAGCCGGCGTTAAGGGGATGACACTTCTGGACGCTAATGCTCTTGCGGAGTGGGCGGACAAAGAGGCATTCAGTTTCTCAATAGAGTATGTTCAAAAATATACTAAAGTAGTTAAGATCGAGCTTATTTGTAGTAATGAAGACAGCGATAAGCTTGTTAATGTTATTTCAAAATATGCGCACACAGGTAAAAGCGGTGACGGATGGATATTTGTTTCACCGGTTGAAAAAGCTATGCGTATAAAAACGGGTGAAGTAAACAATTTCAATAATTTATAAACACATTCAAGGAGAAAAAAATGAAAACACTAACTCAAATCTTTGTAGTAACACTTTTTAGTGCTGTAATATTTGTTTCATTTGCGCAGGATAAACCTGAAACAGAAAAGAAAAATGAACATATGCATATGGATATGAAACATATGCAATCAGATAGTACAATGCATCACGGTATGAAAACGGATTCCATAGATACTCAAGCTATAGTGAGAAAGGGTGAAATTGATCTTAAGGCAATAGATAAAAACGATGATGGAAAAGTATTCCAAGATATGATGGACTGGAATGTTATTTCCGATGAACCCGGGAATTGCCCGTTATGTGGAATGACGCTTAAAGAATATACACTCGAAAAAGTAAAAGAAAATCTTGTTAAGCATGGATTTAAAGTCAAAGAAAAATAATTATATCAAAGCATTAAAGTTAATTTCACGGGAAAAATTCCCTCGTGATGAATAATCAGGAGAGTAATAAAATGTAAGGATTGTAGAAAATTTATTATAAAAATAAAGGACATGATATGAAGAGCCTGAAGAAAATCATATTAAGTGTTGTTTTAACATTAGTAGTTCTTATCGCTGCTCTCCTGTTTTACATTTACAGCGGCTGGTACGATGTAAGCGCAATGAATGAAGAGAGTGGAATTTCCAAATGGGCTTTGGAAACAACGATGGATAATTCTGTCGAATCCCGTTCCAAAAACATTTCCATTCCATATCTCAACGATTCTTTAATGATAAAAGAAGGCTTCGAACATTACAATGAAATGTGCGTTAGCTGTCACGGTGCACCGGGGAAAGAAGAAACCGAATTATCAAAAGGATTAAATCCTCCTGCCCCATATTTAGTAGAAGATGCAAAGAATATGGATCCACGCGAAATATTTTGGGTAACCAAGTACGGAATAAAAATGACAGGTATGCCAGCGTGGGGTAAAACACATTCGGATAAAAAAATATGGGCAATAGTAACATTTGTGAAAAAGCTTCCGAATATGTCAGCAGAAGAATATGAAAAAATGGAAAATACTTATGCGACAATGGAAATGGATGAAGATCATGAACATTAAAATTTATTAATCTTTATGAAAAATTTTATTCCAAACGTCTAAAAAACAGATGTAATAAAACTTTATGAAAATTTTATAAAATTTTCTTAAAAGCTTGTAACGCAAACAGTGTTTTATTCATTTAAGTTTTAATTGTATTTATTGAATGTCAAACAGACGAAAGGAGTACAAAATGTCTAACAAAAATTTGATTTCCGTATTCATTATTGGTCTGTTGTTTTTATTCGCAAGTCTTGTAAATGCACAGGATAATTCCGTTGAACACATGATGAGCAACAGCAAAACAAGAAACCAGGTAATGAACTATATGATAAATCATCAGAATGCTATGCAGGAATTTATGAATAAGATAATAAATAATCAGGATGCATGGAATTCTATGATGGGTTACATGATGGGCAATCAAAATTCCCGCTGGAATATGATGGACCGGATGTTCTCTAAAGCTAATACCGATAGTTCATTTTATAACCAAATGCGACAATACATGTATAATCATAGTTATATGATGGGCATGATGAACAACATGATGGGAAGTGGAAATTATATGCATAGCAGAATGATGAATGGCAACGGAATGATGTATAACTATAATAAGAAACAGTAAGTGATACGATGAATAGTGGAGTCCTCTGTTTAGGAGGATTCCACTCAATTAAATTAATTATTGTTTATTAAAGGAGCAGAAAAATGTTTCATGATTTTTTCTTTGGAGGAATGTGGTTCGGCTGGTTCTTCTGGATTTTTATCATCGCTTTAATTATCTGGCTATTGGTTGATCGCTCGAACAAAACTAAACAGAATCTTCCGCCGCAAGAAACCGCTTTGGATATCTTAAAAAAGAGATATGCAAAAGGTGAAATAACAAAAGAACAATTCGAACAGATGAAGAAAGATTTAAACTAGTTTCTGTCATTTTCAAGTACTCTAAAAATTCTGTAAATCTTTCCTAAGAAATTATAGCGTAAAGAGGGATTGTGCCGGTTATATTTATTCCGGACTAAATAGTAAACAAAAGAAAAGTTAGATATGAACAACGAACATAAACATCAGAATCACAGCCACCATAATATGGAACATCATAGTCATCCGGAACATGATCATTCAAAACACGGAGAGCATAGCGGACATAATCACCACGATCATCATGCACATATGATCGAAGATTTCAGAAAGAGATTCTGGATCTCGCTTGTTGTCACAATTCCTGTTCTTTTTCTCTCTCCTTTGATCCAGCATTTCCTTGGTCTTAAAGAAGCTTTACGTTTCACCGGTGATATCTATGTTTTGTTTACTTTATCTACCTTTGTCTTCTTCTATGGCGGTTATCCTTTCTTAAAAGGACTTGTAGACGAACTCAAGCTAAAACAACCGGGAATGATGACATTGATTGCACTTGCAATATCGGTTGCGTATTTCTACAGCGGTGCCGTTGTATTTGGAGTACACGGTGAGGTTTTCTTCTGGGAACTGGCAACTCTTATCGACATCATGCTTCTTGGTCACTGGATTGAAATGAAATCGGTTATGGGTGCATCAAAAGCATTGGAAGAACTTGCTAAACTAATGCCTGATGAAGCTCATAAAATAACTGACGATGGAAATGTTGTTGAAGTAAAGGTTTCGGATTTAACGAACAATGATAAATTGTTGATCAAGCCGGGAGAAAAAATTCCTGCTGATGGAAAAATCTATGAAGGAAAAACTTCGATCAACGAATCGATGATAACCGGTGAATCGAAACCAGTTTCCAAAAGTGAAGGAGATGAAGTAATTGGTGGATCGATAAACGGCGAAGGCTCTGTTAAAATTGAAGTTGAAAAAACCGGAGACGATACTTTTCTATCACAAGTTGTAAAGATGGTTCGTGAGGCACAGGAAAGTAAATCAAAAACACAAAACTTTGCAAACAAAGCTGCATTCTGGTTAACTATTGTAGCAATTTCAGCCGGCGCTATCACAATGTTAGTTTGGCTTTTGATAGAAGGCTCAACTTTTAACTATGCTTTATCGAGAACCGTAACAGTTATGGTGATTACCTGTCCTCATGCTCTTGGACTTGCAATTCCTTTAGTTGTTGCCGTTTCAACTGCTCTCTCTGCAAAGAACGGTTTGCTAATCAGGAACAGAACAGCTTTCGAGCAGGCAAGAAATTTACAGGCAATTATTTTTGATAAAACCGGAACTTTAACTAAAGGTGAATTCGGAGTAACCGATGTTATTTCTTTTAATAATGAATATGATGAAAAAGAAATCTTAAAATATGCTGCAACTATTGAATCTGAATCTGAACATCCGATTGCATTAGGAATAGTAAAATCCTCAGAAAATAAATATGATCTTAAAGACTTTAATTCAATTCCCGGCAAAGGTGCAGAAGGAAAGGTAAATAATAAAGAAGTTAAAGTTGTAAGCCCCGGTTATCTGGAAGAAAATAATATTGAACTTAAAGAAAATGAAAAGATTGAAAAATTATCATCACAGGGTAAAACCGTTGTGTTTGTTCTGATTGATAACAACTTAACCGGAGCAATTGCACTTGCAGATATCATCCGTGAAGAATCTAAAGAAGCAATAAAGCAGCTTAAAGATCTGGGAATAAAACCGATGATGCTTACCGGAGATAACAAGCAGGTTGCAAAATGGGTTGCAGATGAGCTTGGACTCGATGATTACTTTGCAGAAGTTCTTCCGGATAAAAAATCAGAAAAGGTTAAAGAAGTGCAAAGCAGAGGAATGTTAGTTGCAATGACAGGAGACGGAGTAAATGATGCACCTGCACTTGCACAGGCAGATGTTGGAATTGCAATAGGTGCCGGAACAGATGTAGCAGTTGAAACAGCAGATATTATTCTAGTAAAAAGTAATCTGAAAGACGTCGTTTCATTGATAAAATTTGCAAAAGCCACTTATAAAAAGATGGTTCAGAATTTAATCTGGGCAACGGGTTACAATGCTTTTGCCATTCCGCTTGCTGCAGGAGTATTATATTCTGAAGGAATAGTTTTAAGTCCGGCAGTAGGTGCGGTGTTGATGTCTTTAAGTACGGTCATCGTTGCAATAAATGCAAAACTGTTGAAAGTATAATTTAAATGATGTATAACTTTTTTAATACATTAAATAAAAAAATAACTTGCCTTTCGAAATAACATTGTATTTTATTTTTGTATAACTTACGTTATAATTTTTTTCAACTCCTGAACAATTTTTCTGTTTATATTCAGTTAGGCGGAGGATTTTATGTTTATAAGTAAAAAAAAGCTGCAAATATTCTTTTTAATCTTTGTTGCTTCAAGTATCTGTTATGCGCAATTCATAGATAATTTTGATAAGAAAAAAATAGAAGGTTGGTTCTTTTTCACCGGTGATGGTAATGCAACAATGGATTTTATCCAAAAGGACGGCTATGCAACTATTGTTGTTGATGGTACAAAAGACAGGGATAATGTTTACTGGACATTAATTAAACGTGATGTAACAGATTACCTGGATTTAAATAAATTTAAAGATCCTTCTTTTCAGTTACGTGTTGAAGCAAAAGTACGTCTTCACAATGCTCCGCGCCGCCTTAATATGATGGTGAATACACAAAGAACTACTAATTTTCACATCGATTTAATGGAGTTTGATATACCGGATACAACTAACTGGCACGTCATCAGTATGACAACTAAAAAATTTGATTGTGTTCCCGGAGACACAGTTTATGTTCAGTTGTGCGCAACAGACTTTGGATTGGGTAAATACTATATTGATCTTGATTATTACCGTGCAGACATCGTAGATGTTAATCTTGCCGAACCGGATAAAGGAGAACTTGTTCCATATCATCCACCTATTCCTGATGTAAATACTTTTTCAAATCACATTGATGTTAGCCAGGACTGTTTGATCAACTCTGTTTTTCAGAATGTAAACTTTAATAACTGGCACGTTAATGATGAAGATAGTGACAAACGAATATTAACAGTTAATGATAATCAATGGGCTATTTTAAGATGGGATTTTGGAAAATACAAAAATGCAAAAGCTGATGGAGCGGGACTTCTTGAACTAACGACATACTCTGTCCTGAAAGGTGGTGACTTTATTGGAGCATATGGAAAAGATTTTGGAGAAGAGTTCGACAAAATAAGAGTAATTGAAATTATCGGTGGAGATCCTACTTGGGATCAAAACAAAGTAACATACAATAATTTTATGAAGGATAATAATTATTCCGATGTCTTTAATACACAGATGATTTATGATGCAGAGCTATCCTATGAAAAAGGTGGTAAAAATTTTATTACTATTTCAAAACCGGTTTTACAGCGTCTGCTCGATGGTAAAACAAAAGGATTACTCATTCGTCCATTAGGTGCAATAGATGCTTCATTTTACGCTTCGGAAAATCCGGGGAGTAACGATGCACCTAAACTTCATTTTAACACTATAAAATGAAGTAAACCTGTTGTTTGAAAACATAATTTTTCTCGGTAGGCGCAACCTTCAGGTTGCGTTTTCAATTAAACAACATAGCCTACTACTATTTCTTTAATTAACACACAATTTCTTGAGGACAAAGGAGGGTTAGATGGATTGCGATGATAATACCGAACCCCTCCTGCCCTCCTCTTTCGCAAAGGGGAGGTGACATACCGGGGAAGTTGATATAATTTTACAATTAGGTACTATACTACTCTTCCAAGGAATCTTACTCCAAACCACCTTTCATTTTCTCTGCAGGTATTGGTCGAAAATGGTAATTAAAGCTTGAAACTCACACCGGCCTTGTTACAGACCTATAGAATGATTAGGTTTAAGTGACAACATTTCATACGCGATATGTTGAGTAAGTTCACGAAAAGTAACTATCCGACAAAAATATACCGGTTCCCTCACACAATATTAAAGAATAGCTTCATTTAGTGACTTAATAGGAAAATTTTTATGCCTTTATACATGGACTTCCATAAACTGGACTCTTCAGATATTTCAATGGAAGAGCTCGCAAAAGCTCACGATGAAGATTTGGCTATACAAGAAAGATTTGGTGTCTTCGAATTAAAATATTGGGTAAATGTAGAAGCGAGGACTTTGTTCTGCCTTGTGCAGGGACCTGATATGGAAGCATGCAATGAGGTTCATAAACAATCACACGGAAATGCAGCGTGTAATATTATCGAGGTATCTGAAGATGAATTTAATCTTTATTTCGGTATAGGAAAAAGTGTTAACGATCTGGCACACACGGAATCCGGTGAAATTGATACCGGTTTTAGAACCATCCTTTTACTTAGTCATAATGATTTGTCTGGTCAAAATGATCACTATTTGAAGGAGGTAAACAGGTTAATTGAGCACAATAAAGGAGTCCGGGTAATTTATCCGGATGACGATATTTTGATCTCTTTTATTTTTGCTTCCAATGCTATCGTGTGTGCAAAAGCTATTCATAAACTGCTGA
>JAJDNK010000236.1 GCA_022340715.1 bacterium BMS3Abin03
TTCTTTATCCGCATCGAGGAAAATCAAATCATATTTCTTTTTTAATCTCGGCATTACACTTAACGCATCTCCTTCAATTAACTTTATCTTTTCTCCCGTTCCCGATTTCTCAATAAACTCTTTAGCTGAAACAATATTATCATCGCTCATCTCGATTGTATGAATCACCGATTTTTTCTTAAGATTTCTTGCTATCCGTATCGAAGTGTAACCTATTGCCGTTCCTATTTCAAGTACACGTTTAGGATCGGTTATCAACACTAATTGCTCTACGAATTCTGCGGATTGCCAGGTGAGAATGGGAACATTGTGAAGCTTTGCAAACTCCTCCATTTCTTTTAATAATTCATCGTTTTCTTTCCTGAATGATTTAATGTATGCTTCCTGGGAGGGGTAATAGATTTTGCTCATTTTAATTGCTTCTTTTTGAAAAACTCAGATGATAAAATATGAAATTTTTACTACAATGTTTTGCAATAGTCGGTTATGATAATGTTAAAATTTATTGCGGGAATCATTGCAAGAAGCAAGTTCCACAATAAATCAATATTGAAGAATGTTAGCTATTCGGATTAAAATCCCTTAAATATTCTATCCCATCTTATTCTTGAGAAAAAACTTTTATTCTTTGCATAAGGATCCTTAGACCAATAAATAAACATAATTTTACCGAGAATTAAATCTTCATCAATAAAACCAAAATACCTGCTGTCGCGGCTGTTATCGAAGTTATCGCCGATTACAAAATAATGATCTTTTTGAACTACATAATATTTTGCCGGTTTGTCATCAATTGTAACTACAGAGCCTTCTTCTCTTACAACAAGGTCGTTGTACTCTAAAACTATTAACTGTTTCCATTTATGAATGTTATTTGGGTTTATGGGAATTGTATCTCCTTTAGAAGGAATTATAATCGGTCCGTAATTATCGCTGTTCCATCCCGATCCTTTATAAAAGATTCCTTCCCCTTCCATACCTTTTGGTTTAATATCCTTAAATGAATGCTTAGCAGTTGAAGGCAGAAATTTTTCGATTCCATTGACGAAAATCTTTTTATTAATTATTTGAAGAGTATCACCCGGTCCCGCAATTATTCTTTTTATATGATGCGTATTTGAAGTAGAATAATTTGATGTATAAAATCCCGGCAGCTCGATTAAAACAAGATCGTTTATTTTTGGTTTCCCTGTATTGAACAAATTGAAAGAATGAACAGGAAAACCTAATATGGGTATTTCAGATGGTGTATTAATTTTATATGCAGCAATATTAACCAAAACAAAGTCACCGGGAATTAATGTATTTGCCATCGACGAAGTAGGAATCCTGTATGCACCGATAAAAAACGCTTTAATAAATATTCCCAGGAGGAGAAGAATTAGCAGAACCTTGATTATTTTTTTTAAACGTTTGATTTTGCAACTCAATCATAATTTTCAAAAATGTAGTTTTAATATTACAAACATTACTGAGGTTTAGAAATGCATTTTTACTTTTTAATCTGGTTTTATGAATTGTTTTAGGTTTCAATTCCTGCTCTGACTCTAGTTTCCCATTTAACAATAGTTTGCAATTAAACAGCAACTTTGAGAAGAAATTAATATTTCCTGTAAATACAAACCATTGACTTTAAGTTTTTTTATAACAACTCTTAATAAAAAGATTTAAGGAATTAAAAGTGGGTAAATTTCTCAACATCTTTTTTACTATTACAGCGTAACGATATCTTCATTTTAAGGGGAGAGGGGTATGAGAAAGTTAAAAACTGCTATTCTTATAGAATTCAAAATAATATTACTTTTTTTAATAGCTTTATGGTTAAGCTTAACCGTTACAAATTGCAGTAAAATAGTAGACCCACCTCTTAATAATAAAACTCTTGACACTGCTAAATCTTATACTCACTTCCTCTGGCCGACTAAAAAAGGCTCTTATTGGATTTACGATCGTTACAGGATTTATGATGATAACAATTTCCCATTTGGGAATAATGATTCAAATTGGACCTACATTAATTTTCAATCCTTTGGGATTGACTTGGATACTGTAAAAATACAACCCATAATCTACCAAACCGAAATTAGTGATAGCATTTATATTACTTTGAATGATATTATATGTCCATGCTTTGTTTTTAATAATGGTTTTAGAATACCTTACTATTCCGGGCAGGACGGTATATATAATCTTGGAATATTTGAAGAAGGAGGAGATACCTTAATACATAAAGGGATGTTCTTGCCTGCCCAAATAGAGTTAAATAAACCGTGGATTGCACAATTTGTAGCACGGGGACCATCAGGTTTCTTCGCTATTCAACCTATTGATAAGAGATTAATATCTTTAAACGATACTATAACTACTTCATTAGGGGAATTCGTATGTCATGTAATCAAGACAAGAATTATAGAAGCTGACGATTATCCTGGATATTTAGATTTTTACGAATACTATTCGCCTAACATTGGATTAGTTGCCAAAGTTAGAATCTTTATATTACCAAACGCCTATTGGTTTTTAGATTATATTGAAATATTAGACAACTATAATCTGAACAACTAAAAAAAGGAGGAAAAATTATGAAAAATCAGTACTTAATATGTTTGACCTTTTTATTTCTATTCATCCAACTGTAAAACAGCTAAAAATGCTTCTTGCGGGATTTCTACGTTACCAACCTGCTTCATTCGTTTCTTCCCTTCTTTCTGTTTTTCAAGCAGCTTTCTTTTTCTTGTGATATCGCCGCCATAACATTTAGCAAGAACGTTCTTTCTTAAAGCTTTTACAATGGATTTTGATATTACTTTAGAGCCGATTGCAGCCTGTATGTTCACTTCAAACATTTGTCGTGGAATTAAGTCTTTAAGCTTGCTGCAAACTTTTCTTCCCCAATCGTAAGATTTGCTTCTGTGAACAATAACAGAAAGTGCATCGACAGGGTCGTTGTTAAGCAGGATATCGAGCTTAACCAGATCAGATTTCATATAACCGATGTATTCATAATCGAAGGAAGCATAACCGCGTGTCATAGATTTCAGCTTATCATAAAAATCAAATATTATTTCCGAAAGCGGAAATTCGAATGTAAGATCTGCACGCGTCGGATCGATGTAAGATGTATTTTTATAAACTCCCCTTTTGTCCATCGAAAGCTTCATAATATTACCAACGTACTCGGATGGCGTGACAATCTGCGCTTTAATATAAGGTTCTTCAACATACTCTATATCTCCTGCAGCAGGCATATCTGCAGGATTATCTACAACAATTTTTTCGTTCTTCCGGTTATAAACATAATACTCAACATTTGGCAAAGTCGTGATTATAGACTGATTGTATTCCCTGTCCAAACGTTCCTGAACGATTTCCATATGCAGAAGACCGAGAAATCCGCAGCGGAATCCAAATCCCAAAGCAACAGAAGTTTCCGGCTGATAAACAAGTGCCGAATCATTCAATCTGAATTTTTCCAGGGCATCACGAAGATCCTCAAATTCATCAGAATCGGTAGGATAAAGACCGCTATAAACCATTGGCTTAACTTCTTTATAACCGGGCAGTGCTTTGGTAGAGCCGTTTTTTACGTGCGTTACGGTATCTCCAACCTTAGCATCTTTAACTTCTTTAATTCCGGTAATTAAATAACCAACATTTCCCGCAGATAATTCATCGGTTTTTACCTTTCTTAGACCCAGCACACCTATCTCTTCTGCTTCAACGGTTTTATTAACAGCAAAGAATTTTATTTTATCATTTGTTTTGAGGGTCCCGTTAAAAATCCTGATGTATGCAATGGCTCCCCTGTACGAATCGAAAATAGAATCGAAAATGAGAGCTTGCAACGGTGCATCAGGATCACCTGTAGGCGGTGGTACCTTTTCAACAATAGCTATTAAAAGTTCTTCAATACCGATTTTTTCTTTTGCACTTACTTTTAATATTTCGTCTTCTTTACAACCCAACAAATCTATGATCTGATGCGATACTTTACCGATCTCCGCACTCGGCAAATCAATCTTGTTTAAGACAGGAATGATTTCCAATCCTGCATCAAATGCCTGGTAAAGATTGCTGATCGTCTGAGCTTCAACACCCTGTGCCGCATCAACTACAAGTAAAGCTCCTTCACAGGCAGCCAGTGATCGCGAAACTTCATAACTAAAATC
>JAJDNK010000261.1 GCA_022340715.1 bacterium BMS3Abin03
CCGATATGTTCTGTAAAATTTTTCATAGTATTGAATTTTTAACTAAGTACTGTTCAAACTTATTAAGAAATCAACAGAAATTACAGGTAGTAATACTTTAGATCAAAGAAACAAATTACTCGTTCTTTAACGCTTCAATTCTCCTATTAATAAAATCTGCAGAACGTGGATTAAGCTCAATCGATTTCTGGTAATATTTAATTGCGTTTTCCTTGTCGCCTTTTTTCTCATATGCTTCTGCTAATCCAAAATACGCCGTGCCTGATTCAGGATACATATTAATATTGAGGCTGTCAAAAGCGAGTGCTGCATCAAACATACTACTATCTGATAACATTTCACTAAGAGAGACTAATGAATGATCTCTGAAATCGTAGGCAAAACCTCCGTAATATCTGTCATATAATTGATGATAAGTCGATATAGCTTCCGGCAGTCCTTTTGATTTCACTACTTCAAACAAAACATCTTCGAGTGATTGAGGTTCCGTTGCTCCCCGATGACAGGTTACACATTTAACCTTAATAATGTCCTTACTGAATTCGGAAAGTTCAGGAAGGTACTTAGTATTTAAATCGTGAACCATCTCCATCATAATACGGGCTTTCTTTTTATTATCTTTTTCATCGGATACAAAATTCATTGAACCTAATCCCTGTCCCTCTCCTTCAACGTGGCAAAAATTACAACGCACACCGAGACCTGAAGAAAAAGATCTCATAACACTAACAAGTTCGTCCTTTGAAATATCACTTGGTAAAACCTTCAGATTAACAAAATGATCAGGTATCTGTGCTAATGATGCGATTGAAAAAAGGAAAATGATCAGCGACGTAGAATAAATGTGTTTAAGCATATTGTTCCTCACAATAGTTATTGGATAATGAATATTGCATAGCTGAATTTATGAAGAAATCTTCTGAGGGTAAAATTCTCCAAATGCAAATATATATATACACTAATAATCAGTAATTTATTAGATAAAGATATTATTGCCAATACTTCCCGATTAAGTTATATTACAGGTGAGAATTTATTTTCAGAAGGGGTTGTGGGAATGATTCGACAGCTCAAACAAATACAAACCGAACTGCATACGGGGCATTACAGCAGCAGTAGAGAAAAAGCTTTTTCCGGTTTTCAATTAAAGTATTACATCCTTTTTCGAGTTTTATTAATCTTTAGCGTTAGGAGCCCTTTGGACTAAGGGCAGGTATATGAGAATATTTGTCGTGAATATCTTCCGGGAAGAAATAATAAGTAGATGTATAAATGTAGATAATGAAAGGAATTAAGGACATAGTAATTATATATGAGCGGTTGATATATAAGAAAATAATTCGTGAATATCTGCCGAATTGATAACCGCCAATTCAGTATAAATAATAGTTAGGTATAAGATTTATGAATTACAAAAAATCAATATTAGCACATATAATTCAAATTAATGACTCAATTCAAAACGATTTACTAATTGAGCTTCGAGCACATGCTGAACAAAATCGGGGAGGATTCTTAAGTTTACCTCGGCAAGTATTTTGCTATTTTGACTATCTAGGAGCACCTGCCTCAAATGGTAAGAATTCAACGAAAAATGCAGTTGAGTTTATGGAGAAATATTTAACTCGTACTAATTCAGAATATAAAGACAAGTGCAATTTATTGTATTTCATGTGGAGGCATGGTACTGTTCACGAATTTGATGCAAAGATTATAACTAGTTCAATTGATAATTTCCATATCAAATGGGGATCAAATAATTCACCTGAAGAGAGAAATTGCAAATGGCATTTAAAACTACTTTGTAGTGAATATCACGCTGATAATTATTATTGGTTTATAAATTTATTTGAACTAGTTGAGAATCTACAAGATTCTTTGAAATATTTTATTGAGGATCTTGAAAACGATAGTCAATATTTAAAAAGAGTGAGGGATAACTATAAAAAGATTTCTAAAGAAGTGGATCTCATTACAAAAGATCAATTACTTTTAAAAGAAGCAAAACTTTTGATTGATGCAACTGCAGGTGTGATTGATAAGAAGTTGCAGGTAAGAGAGGAGTTTAAATCCAAATCTGATTTTGATGAATTTAGGAAAAAATGGAAATCTCACTCCTAACCCGTGCCTCAAGACGAAAGCTTTTTTCGCATTTGGCTTTTGTGCGGTTTAAAAGCTCGTAGTTACGTTTCGGCTTTGTTGTTTAGCGTTGTTAGTAAATGAAAGTTTGTTCTAATTAAAAAGTTTTTTAATAGATTGGGCATTGTTGTTATGGGCTTCGGCTTAGGCACAAAGTCGTTATTTGCTTTGAATGGACTTAAGAATAAGAGCAATAGTAAACTTAAAATATTGAAATATTTGTGATAATCTGTATAGAAATAAAACACGTTAGGAGAAAAAGTAAATGAAAAAAATAATTATTTCAATTGTATCAATACTGATACTGTTTATTTTAATCTTAGTAATCAATTATTTAATTTTTCAACATACTGCCATCCAGATATCGCAGGGCAAACCCATTACTCAAAAGGACACGGTAAAACAAGCTTTGCTGGTGATTGATATTCAGGAAGGAACGACCGGGAACTATTCTGATAATGAACATTATATAATGAAATCTGAAGAGATAATTAATACTATTAATCTCCTGGCGGATTCATCGGTTAAAAACAATATACCCGTTATATATATAAAAAATGAGATAACGAATTTCTTAATTAACATTCTTAACGATACATACGCACCAGGAAGCCCAGGCTCAAAATTGGATGCGAGATTAAACGTTGTCTCAGATATTATATTAAATAAAAATAAATCTGACGCATTTAGTAACCTAGCGCTTGATAGTCTCCTTATTAAAAATGAAATCAACAAATTATTTTTTACAGGTCTTGATCTGGCACATTGTGTAAACAGTACTATATCAGCTGCGGAAAACAGAAAATATGGCATCTGTTTGATAAGTGATGCTATATTAGCAAAATCAGACTCTTTAAAGCGAGTAAAGCTAGATGAATTTAAGCAAAGTGGAATCGAAGTCATATCGAGTTACGAATATTTTGAGATCATTCATAAATAAGATAAAATGTACGGTTGCAATAATGACTAGTTATATTAGTTAGCAAATAACAAACGCATGCACCAGACTTTGCCATGCAAGGCATGAATTTGCATTTTGAAATCTCTTTGAACGCGGCGACGCAGATGATGTGTAGGTCGTTATACAACCAAAGATATTTACAATAAAAAGGAGTTAATTATGGATTTAAAAGAGGATGTATTTGAACACATAATAACTTTCTTCATTATTACTAGTATTATTTCAACTGGAATTTATGTTTGGATATTTGGAGGTGCAGGAGACAGTGAGCCAGCAGTCTTAGCAATGATGTGGACACCAGGTATTTCAGCAATACTGACATCTTTAATTTTTAAAGACAAAATTCGGGACTATGGATGGAAACCCGGTAAATTTAAGTTTCTTGGATATGCTTATATCTTACCATTTGTAGTTTCCATAATTGGTTATGGTTTGGTTTGGATTACCGGTTTTGCGGAATTTACCACTGAAGAAGTAGTAAACTATAGATGGGCTGAATATCTTGGCTTTAGCCTCCCAGCTCCTTTTATAGTCGGATTTCTTTCAAAGATGATCCTTTTTTCTCTCATCGCTTTGATTTTTGTTGCTGGTGAAGAAATTGGATGGAGCGGTTTCTTAACACCTAAACTCTTAAAAATATCTTCGGTTCCAGTTGCATCTTTAATAGTTGGTATATATTGGTCAGTCTGGCATTATCCAGCAATTATAGGCGGATTTTACGGTACGGGAACTCCATTATGGATTGCGTTGCCTGGATTTACAATTGTTTTGACCGGAGCATCTTTTATTAGAACAGTGTTAATATCAAAGTCAAAAAGTTTATGGACTGGTACTCTTCTTCATGTAAGCCATAATGTCATTTTAATGTCAATATTCTGGGAAATGACTTTTAAAAAGGGATATGCTGGTTATCTTGTATCAGAAAAAGGAGTTTTCTTGGGTATTATCTATATAATAATTGCTATAATATTCTGGAAATATCAAATGAAAAAACCAGCAGTTGTATAACAGCCGCTCAACACGGACAGTGTTTTTCAGTGCGGCATTTATGTAATAATAAAGTTGTGTTTACAAAACCAAGTTGTTCTTTAAGGTAGTTTGTACTAAGAAACATTTTAAAAAATAATAAATAGTTGCGGTAATTCGATATTGCTATTCTGGGCTGCCGGTTAGCGGCAATACCGGTCGTTATATTAGTTAAAAGGAAGACTAAATATGAAAACATTTATTTTAATCATATTATTTTGTTCCTTCACTATTTCATATTCGCAAAATGACACTGCTTATAATTCCTATGGAAGGTTTTTTATAACACCTACACTTAGATATAATATACCGGCAACAGGGATTAAGCTGAATATTGGTTATAATATCAGTGAGCACTTCTCGATAATATTATCCTCCGGATATATGAGAACTTTTACTGATTCTCACAACTCTTTTCAACAAAGTGTCTGGGATGATAATGCAAAAGATTATTTAGAAACAACTTCTTTCCATGCTGAACATACACATCAGTTTATTCCCGTTGATCTAACTTTAAGATATAATTTTTATGTATTTGGAATACAGACTTATGTAATGTATCAAGCCGGTTGGAATTATCTTTTTAATGAAGGGGATTACGATGTAACATTATTAACAAAGTATAAAAATTCGGATCAGATAGTTGAGGCAAAAACAGGTAAGGCATCAGACATATACAATTCCTCAAGAACAAACTCAAGCTTTGGAAATGGACTTGGAGCCGGAGTCTTAGTTCCGTTGACTGATTTATTAAAAATAGATATTTCATGTTCATATATCCATATAAACTATGGACTTGATTTTCTAAGTTTAGGTGCTGGATTGAACTTTATCATCAAATAAAAAAACAATATAACAAATGGCTCAAGACGATCGGGTAAATTTGGGCTGCCCATTAAATACGATAACTTTAGGTAGACAATAAAAATATATTTTTGAAAAGATAACATTAAGAGTGACTTATGAAATCATCAGAATCGAAGGAATATTTAACATTTGATTACCGTGCTATTCGCCTGATGATTGGACTAATTGCGATATTTTTTCCCTTAGTAGTTAGAATTTTTGCATCCAAAATAACAGATTCTATTAGTTGGGCATATCACACCAATGCACGCGATGTTTATGTTGGATTTTTGTTTGTTATCGGTGCCTTCTTAATGAGTTACAAAGGACATAAACATATACTGTATAAAGAAGATATTGGCAGATTCTGGAATTGGCTGAGCATTTTCTGGAAAAGGGCAACAAACTTCCGCATCTATGAAAGAAAATATGAAGAAGATTTGGTGGCCTGGATAGGAGGAATTGCAGCCTGGATAACCGCAATCTTTCCAATAGCTCGCAGCCTTAAAGAAAATTCTTCTTACGATACAATATCGTATATACATTACATTGCTGC
>JAJDNK010000270.1 GCA_022340715.1 bacterium BMS3Abin03
TCCCACTCTCTCCGCAAACAAAAAAACCGCTCAATTGAGCGGCTTTTCTTGCAAATATTGACTAAAAACTAAACATTTATCTTCCCATCCATCCACCATCTACTGTAATAATGCTTCCATTTATGTAGTTTGAAGCATCTGAACAAAGAAAGACAATAGCACCCATAAAATCTTCCGGCATACCCCAACGACCAGCAGGAATCCTATCGAGTATAGCTTTATTCCTTACAGGGTCTTCTCTTAAAGCCTTTGTATTATCTGTTGCAATGTAACCGGGTGCAATCGCATTAACTGTAACTCCTTTCGAGGCCCATTCGTTAGAAAAAGCCATCGTAAGCTGTTTTATTCCACCTTTAGAAGCAGCATAACCAGGAACTGTAATTCCACCCTGGAATGAAAGTAATGAGGCTATGAATACAATTTTACCGTAACCTCTTTCTACCATAAGTTTTCCAAATTCACGGGTTAGAATAAATTGAGCGGAAAGATTAGTTTCTATTACTTTGTCCCAGTAATCATCCGGATATTCAGCAACAGGGCTGCGCATTATTGTACCGGCATTGTTCACTAAAATATCGATCTTCTTGAAATCTGAATTCACATGATTAATAAAATTATACAAGTCACTTCTATTCGAAAAATCTGCAGTATAAGATTTAAACTTTCTCCCTGTACCTTCAATTATTTTTTTTGTTTCATCAAAGTTGCCGGAAGAAGAAACACCTATAATATCAGCCCCGGCTTCAGCAAGAGCCAGCGCAAGTTTTTGTCCTATACCACGATTGGAGCCGGTTACAACTGCTGTTCTTCCATTTAAACTAAATTTATCTAAAATCATTTCTTCCCGATTATTGAGTTAATTTAATTTACAAAAGATTATTCATAGGTATCCAATCCATATCATCGAATACCTGGTTTTCACCACCCATCGCCCAGATGAATGAATAATTCTGAGTTCCACAACCTGCATGCATTGACCAGCTTGTGGAAAGAACGGCCTGCTGATTTCTGATGATAATGTGTCTCGTTTGTGTTGGTTCACCCAAAATATGTAAAACATAAGATTCAGGTTTAAGATTGAAATACATATAAACTTCAGATCTTCTCTGATGAGTATGAGCAGGCATTGTATTCCATACACTTCCCTCTTTCAGCTCAGTTAGACCCATCACAAGCTGGCAGGTTTGCATTGTTCCAGGATGAATGTATTTATAAATAGTTCTTGCATTAGATTCTTTAAGCGAACCCAATTTAACCGGAGTAGATTGTGAGAATTTAACATGTTTATCTGGATAAAAAGTATGTGCCGGATAACTGACAAAATAAAACATTGCAGGTTTTTTAGCGTTCAAACTTTTGAATTCGACTTTTTTTGAACCGCGACCAATGTAAAGTCCATCACGGTTTGCCATCTTATATTCTTTTTTATTAACCACAATGGAACCTTCTCCGCCAGTGTTGATAATGCCAATTTCTCTTCTTTCAGTGAAGTAGTCTGCAGCCATTTCTTTTTTAGTAGCGGTAAGTTTTAATGTTCTACCTGAAGGAACAGCACTTCCTGTTATAGAACGATCAATATCTGAATAAACCATTGGTATCTTATTTTTTTTAAACAGCGATTCAATTAAAAATGATTTACGCAATTCTTCGGTTGTAAATCGTTTAAACCCGTTTTGATCGGGTGAATAACGAACTTCCATCGAAACTCCTTTTTAATTTCAGATTAATCAAATATTATGCATTGTAAGTTGATGATGCAGTTGCTCCTCCGTGTCCTGTCCAGTTTGTATGGAAAAATTCACCTCGCGGTTTATCAACTCTTTCATAAGTATGAGCACCAAAGTAATCTCTTTGAGCCTGAAGAAGGTTTGCAGGTAACCGTGAATTCCTGCAACCGTCAAAATAATTTAGAGCAGTAGATAGAGCAGGTATCCAGATGCCGTTTGTAACCGCAGCAGAGACTACTTTTCTCCATGATTCCTGGGATGATTCTATTTTCCCTTTAAAGAAAGGATCGAGAAGAAGATTTGTCAGATCAGGATTCTTATCGAAAGCTTCTTTAATCTTACCGAGAAAAACAGAACGAATTATACATCCGCCGCGCCACATTAAAGCGATACCTCCATAATTAAGATTCCAGTCAAATTCTTTAGCAGCATAACGCATCAAGATATAACCCTGAGCGTATGAAACCATTTTAGAGGCATATAATGCTTTTCTTAAATCTTCTATGAATTGTTTTTTATCGCCTTCAAATTTTGGTTTCGGTCCTGAAAGAACTTTCGATGCTTCAACTCTGTCATCTTTCAATGCGGAAAGTGTTCTTCCGTAAACTGCTTCACCAATTAATGTAAGCGGCGCACCAAAATCGAGTGATGCAATTGCCGTCCACTTACCGGTTCCCTTTTGTCCTGCTGTGTCAAGGATTTTTTCAACTAGAGGTTCACCATTTTCCCTGAAGTTCAGAATATCTCTTGTTATTTCAATTAAATAACTATCAAGTTCACCTTCATTCCATTCTTTGAATACATTATACATTTCATCATAACTCAATCCAAGTAAATCTTTCATTATCTGGTATGCTTCACATATAAGCTGCATATCTCCGTATTCAATTCCGTTGTGGACCATCTTAACAAAATGTCCTGCCCCTTTTTCTCCAACCCAATCACAACAAGGTGTTCCATCTTCAACTTTTGCTGCAATCGATTGGAATATCGGCTTAACATGCTGCCACGCCGCAGGTGAACCACCGGGCATAATGGAAGGACCTTTCAATGCACCTTCTTCACCACCTGAAACACCGGTTCCGATATACAACAAACCTTTGCTCTCAAGATATTCCGTTCTTCTTGTTGTATCCGGATAATGAGAGTTTCCACCATCGATAACTATATCACCTTTATCAAGATGCGGAATTAAAAGTTCAATAAAATCATCAACTGGTTTGCCGGCTTTTATCATCAACATAACTTTTCGCGGCGATTTCAAATTTGCTATCAATTCTTCAATTGAATGTGCACCAAATACATTCTTTCCTTTTCCCCTTCCATTAATAAAATTATCTACTTTTTCAACTGTACGATTATAAACTGCAACGGTGAATCCGTGGCTTTCCATATTTAAAATCAGATTTTCTCCCATTACAGCGAGACCAACTAAACCTATATCCGCTTTACTCATTTATCTTTCTCCCTTAAGTTTATTCAATGAATTTATCTTTGTTTGTCCATAAGCCTAACCCGGGATTAGAAATAAAAAATATTTCTTCTCCGTCAGGCGTTTTATTAAAACCATCCTTTAATTTTTCAGGATTATATTTTTTTATCATCTCATCAAGAGATGCATAATTAAAATTTACACTTTCAATTTCTTTTTTCGAAATATGACCGGGACAATAAGTAATCTTAAATCTGTTTTCCGATGAACCATGAATAAGGTGAGCTGCAGCACTAAGATTGTTTTTCAGATCATCATTTTCTTCAACATATTTTAGAACCTCAGGAGTTGTAACATAACCGTATTTACGAATCAGCCTGTCAATCACTTTATCCTCTCCAAATTCTTTTAAGCCCGGTGCAATTACAATAAGCTCCCCATCATCAGCAATTGCCATTCTTGTTCTATAAATACTTTTATTACCGAGCCATGTACTTTTAAATTCCATCGGTTCAAGATATACAACAACCTTTTTCAGTGGCTCCTCCAGCATTTCAAAATTAACTTTTAATGAAAGCTCAGAAGCCTTCCTGAAGCATTCGAAATCATCACCGATAAATAATCCATTTAAAGTGAGCTTATTATTTTCATCTTTACCGATCACTGTTAGTATATAAATAATCGGTAATTCTTTTGCAAAATTTTCTGAGGCATAATTAAGAACCTGGCGAACAGGCGTATCGACTCTTCCCATAATTCTTTCCATTCCGTAAACTGCACCGAGATAATGACTCTTATGAATACTTTCTTTACCTCCTGCCCCAATAAAAATATTCTTGTTATAATTTGCCATCCCGATAACTTCGTGAGGTACTACCTGTCCTATTGAAAGAATTAGATCAAAATTCCCGTCAACTAAAAGTTTATTTGTCTGTGCCGGGATAGAATAGTTCAACTTACCTTCGGAAATCTCATTGATGAAATCGGAAGGAACATCTCCAAACGTATGAAGATCTTCTCTCCATTTGTGGATTCTGAATAGAGATTTTGGAACAGCAGGATACATCTTTCCAATTTCTTTCTCAGTCATCGGGTAATGTGTACCTGTTGTTGGAAGAATATCTGTTAATCTATGGTTATAATACTGATAGATATATCCTGTAATGTCACCGGACCTGGAATAGAAGCGTGTAATATCGGGTGGGAGTGCAAGAACTTTTTCTCTCTCTCCCAACTTTTCTAAAGTTGAAATAAGTCCTTCTTTAAGCTCGTCATCACTTATTGCATATTTTTCTGAACCTTTGGCAAAGTATAACATATTTTAATAAACCAAATAAATAATTAACGCTGAATACGTGCAGAGCCACCTTCAGCAAACGTTTTCACCTCTTCTATGGTAGCCATTGTTGTATCTCCGGGATAAGTAGTGAGAAGAGCACCATGTGCCCAACCGAGTTTGACTGCATCTTCGGGTTTTTCATTAGCCAGCAAGCCATAAATTAAACCGCTTGCAAAACCATCACCCCCACCTACACGATCAAAAACATTTAATTCACATGTTGGAGCTGAATAAGTTTTCCCATCTATCCACGCTACAGCGCTCCAGCTATGATGATGAGTGTAGTGAACTTCACGAAGTGTTGTAGCAACAATTTTTACTTGCGGATATTTTGCAATGACTTTGTCGATCATCCCAAAGAAAGTACTTGGATCAAGCTTCGATTTACTTTCAACCTCAGGTCCCGGAATACCTAATCCTTTTTGAAGATCTTCTTCGTTACCTACAAGAACATCCACATGCTTAACTATCTGATCAATTACTTCAACGGCTTTTTTCTCGCCTCCCCAAATGTTCCAAAGTTTTGCTCTGAAGTTAAGATCAAAACTTGTAACGGCACCTGCGGCTTTCGCAGCTTTCATAGCTTCAACTATAAGTTGTCCTGTTGTTTCAGAAAGTGCTGCAAAAATTCCTCCACTGTGGAACCATCGGACACCACTGCTAAAAATTTCATCCCAGTTGAAATCTCCCGGTTTTAACAAGGCAGCAGCTTCATTAGAACGGTTATAAAAGACAACCGGCGGTCGAATTCCATAGCCTCTGTCGCTATAAACTGTAGCCATATTTGGTCCGTTTACGCCGTTATGTTTAAAATGCTTGAAAAATGGTTTAACACCCATAGCTTTAACACGCTCTGCAATAAGATTTCCGAGAGGATAATCTGCCAACGCAGTTACAATTCCTGTATTCATCAAAAAGCAATCTGCTAAGTTTGCAGCAACATTAAACTCGCCTCCACTCACGTGTATTTTACATTCAGTTGCCTTTCTAAACGGAACATTTCCAGGATCAAGGCGATTTACCAAGGCACCGAGAGATATAAAATCGTAAGCGCCTTCGGATTTAATATTTAACCCATTTTTCATTTTTCATTATCCCATAAAATAAATTGAATTATAAAAAATTATACTCCACTATATGCACTAAATCCACCATCAACTGGAATCACAACTCCGGTGACAAATTTTGATATATCTGAAATCAAATAACAAAGAGTTCCAAGTACATCTCCCGGATCACCAAACTTCTCCATTGGAGTATTTTGTATTATTTTTTTTCCTCGTTCTGTTAAATCTTTTGTTTCTTCATCAAGCAGAAGGAATTTATTCTGGTTGGTCAGAAAAAATCCGGGTGCAATTGCATTAACCCGGATATTAACTTTTGCAAAATGAACCGCAAGCCACTGTGTTAAATTGTTTACCGACGCCTTGGCAGCAGAATATGCAGGTATCTTTGTCAAAGGTCTATAGGAATTCATCGAGGATATATTAATTATCGATCCTCCTTTCACAAGCATATCTTCTGCGAAAACCATTGTTGGTAATACCGTTCCCAGAAAATTAAGATCAAATACATTTCTAAATCCCTCGATTTCCAATCCAAAAAAAGTCTTGCTCAGATCATTAAGATCTTTATCGGTAACAAATTCTGTTGCAGTTGTTGAGGAAGGTGAGTTTCCTCCCGCAGCATTAATTAAAACATCAACCTTTCCGAATTCCTGATTAATTTCTTTTTTTGCTTCAAGCAATGTATCTTTCTGTAGAACATCAGCTACAGCACATAGTACAGGGGCACCAGCTTTCTGTGAAATCCTTTGAGCACACTGATCGCATCTGCCTTTCTTGTAATCCATTATAGCTACTTTGGCTCCAAGATTTATTAAACCCGATGCAAACACATTACCAAATATTCCACAACCGCCGGTAATTACACAAACCTTATTTTCTATATCACTAAAATTTACGTCCATACTTCCCCTTTTAGTTTATTACCTGAAACATTGTTCATAATTATTTTCGCATTTTCAGTTAGTTTGGAATAATTTTCTTCCGCAATAGCTTTTTTATCAAGCAACGCTGAACCTACGCCAACAGCACATGCTCCTGTTTTAATCCAATCTCCGGCATTGGTAAGGCTAACTCCACCAGTTGGCATCAACTTGAGATGAGGCAATGGTGCCAATATTGATTTGAAGAAAGACATACCTACTAGATCCGCTGGGAATACTTTTATAATATCAGCTCCATACTCATAAGCTGTTTGAATTTCGGTTGGGGAAAAACAACCCGGCATTGCAGGCACTCCATATTTATGTGATGTTTCAATGATTTCCTTCTTCAAAACCGGGCTTACAACATATTTAGCACCTGCTTTTATTGCATCTTCTGCAACAGATTTGTTAATAACCGAACCAACTCCGAGCACAATATTTTTGTCCAATTCTTCATTCATTTTCTCGATTTGCTGAATTGCATTGGGAACCGTCATTGTAATTTCAACCACGGATATTCCCCCTGCATAAAGTGCGTCTATAATATTTTTAAGCTTGTCGGTTTCATTTATCCGTAAAACAGCAACTACTTTAACTTTAAAAATTTCTTCAAGTATTTTTTCTTTATCCATATTAGTTGAAAGGTTTAATGTGTTTCTACAAAGTTCAATAACAAATTTAAAGTGTAATTACTCTCTATCGCACAAACATTTAATTAAACTATATTTTAAATATAAAGTTTTATCATCATCTTTGTTTTCATAAAGTCGAAAATGATTTTTTCTCCATTTTCTTTTTAAAAAAAATATTAACTATACCGATTCCAGGACAAACATTAGGCAAATATTTAATCCGGTATATTTCCATACTTTTAAAGTTTGTAAGCTTTTTTAACTAGGTTGTAAGCTAGATCTTTTGCAATTACAAAAGCTTCTTCAAGCGATAAGATATGTTTTGCAACAAGCCCGCCAAGATAGTTTGAATCTATTCTTCTTGCCAGATCGTGCCTGGCGGGAATTGACACAAATGCCCTTGTATCATCATTAAATCCAACTGTGTTATAAAAACCGGCTGTTTCTGTCACCATTCTCCTGTAACGATTCATTCCTTCAATACTGTCATGAAACCACCATGGTGGACCTAACTTCATAGCCGGATAATGCCCTGCTAAAGGTGCAAGCTCTCTTGAATATGTTGATTCATCGAGAGTAAATACAATTACACTAAAGTTTTGATTGTTACCAAATTTGTTAAGTAATTCTTTCAGGTTAAAAGTATATTCGGTTTCTATTGGTATATCACAACCCTTATCAGGGCCAAATTTTTCAGAGACTAGTTCGTTATGACTTCGATATGATCCAGGATGAATTTGCATTACTAATCCATCATCGGTACTCATTCTGGCCATTTCCATCAGCATATGAGCCGTAAATAATTTTGCATCCTTAGCAGTACTTTTATTTTTTAACGCACGACTAAATATTTCCTTGACTTCTTTTTTAGGCAATTCATGTGTGTAAGGGCTAAATGTTCCATGATCGGTTGAAGTAGCGCCATTCTTTTTAAAATAAGCTCTCCTTTCTTCCAGCGCTTTTATGAAAGCTTTATAAGAACGTATTTTATATCCTGCTGTTTTTTCAAGAAGCTTAAGGTTTGCTTTCCATTTTTTATTAGAAAGATCCGTAACAGCATCGGGTCGGAAGCAAGGAATTACTCTTCCTTTCATTCCCGATTTTTTTATTTTTTTGTGATGGACAAGATTGTCGGATGCCGGGTCAGTTGTTGAAAGAACTTCAATATTAAATTTTTCAAATAATGTTCGCGGCAGAAATTCGGGTGAATTTATTTTATCCTGAAGTTCATCATAAATTTTATTTGCATTTGAACCGTTTAATTTTTCTTGTATACCAAAAACAATGTTGAATTCATAACTCAGCCAGGCACCGGATGGAGTTCCGTTAAAGAGATAAAAGTTGTCAGCGAATATTTGCCAGATTTTCCTTGGATCGGTTTCTACTTTAGAACCATCAATTGCAGGAATTCCAAGAGATTCCATCTTAATTCCCTGCGAGTAAAGCATCCTGAATAAATAATGATCGGGAATTAAGAATAGTTCAGTTGGATTTGGAAATGGTTTATTCGCAGAAAAGATGGATGGATCAACATGCCCATGAGGACTGATTATAGGTAAATTTTTAACGCTTGCATATATCTCACGCGCATTTTTCCTAATATTCTCATCAGGACTAAAAAATCTGTCTTCGTGTAATTTATATTCACTCATTATTTATTCCCGTTTAATTGATTTCCACAATCAGCGGTTTATCAAGCTGCTCAATTTTTTCATCAAGATACTTAATAAATTGTATTTCATTCTTAATTCCATCCGGTTCCTGATCCCAAGCTGCACAAAAATAATAATTTAATTTTCCATTTAAAGGTTTCAACTTTATTACATAATTTAAATCGTCCTCAGTGAGTGCAATTAAATCTTTACTCCTGAAAAAAACAGCTATACCTAATTTATCTTCGGGACCAGCCAATGTCTGATTTCCGTACAATGCTATATACGACCATCCACCTTTACCATTATTTTTAATAAAATCTGTTCCTTCATACTTTGCCAGGCCTGTCACAAGATTATCAGGATCATCGGAAACGCTTAAATTACATTTTGTTAGTCGGCTACCCTTACTGATAGACAATTTGGAAACGAGATTATATTGGTTTTCACCAACCTTCCAACCGAAATATGAAGTTTTAATTTCGGACATAATGGGTCCGTTGGAAGGGATTTCACAATATATGCTATCTGTTTTAGATACCATATTAACTTTTCCATCTTGCCACATTCCAATTGAACCTATTCCAAGCGAACTTCCAACGTTAAAAATATCCATTCCCCAATCCTGCATATTATGATAAGAATCATCAATTGCAACTGTATCATGAACTCCAACATCAGAAAGTATAAGCTTATTAACTTTTTTGCCAAATATATCATTTGCATTTCGCCAATCGAGATAAAACCTGTAACCGACTTTCTCAGATTCCCAACCCGGTCCCTCATACCTAAAAAGTGCATCATGGTCCGTATGAATTACAGGTACTTTTATTTTAGTGACATTAACAAATTTATCGCCACGAAATTTACCACCAAGATAAATATTACCTTCTTTCATTGATAATTCTGCATACGTTCCGGAAACATATTTCCTTCTTTCGTCTGTTTCTTTCAGTGTGAATACTTTCTCTTCTTTTGGTTCTAAATCCAAAACAAAAGCAATCTGTTTTTTCCCATCAATTGTAAAGAGCTGATATGGAATTTCATTTTCATCATTACGAAGAATAAAAAAATCAGAATTACTCTTAACCTCAACATTAACAAATGCATTTTTTAGAGATAACTCACCTGGATTGGAAACTTTAATTTTGAACTCATTTACTTTACTGCAAGAAAAAACAAGAATGACTAGCAAAATGAGTAGAATATATTTATGACTTTTCATAATCGTTAAACTGGTTATTAAAAATATGTAGATTATTGTGTATGATCTTATTTCAGGATAATTTTAATTAGTTTGATATGAAAATTACAAATGATTTCTAAAAGTATTAATAAAATATCCTGTTTTGGGTAATTCAACCTAAATTTAATTTCTTTCAAAATAGAAAAGCATTAAATACCTTCTACTGAACTATTTAATGCTAAAATGGACACATATAATGTCCATTTTCATATTCTTTTAGGTGGTGATAATAAAGATGAAGTAAAAAATATGGGGAACTACTCATACACTTCTGGTTAAAATATTTTGGAGCTTTAGCTGATAATCAAGCTCAACATTTAGAGCAACAAGTGAAATCTCCTCTCGAAAATTTCAAATATCTATTCAAGTTTGACGATATTAAAAAAAGTACAATCTCAATGGTTTATCAGTTATTAAAAGCGACAAAGAATAAAAATCTTTTTTGGGCAAAAAACATAAAGAGAGCCAAAATCACAAAGGAATTAAGTGAAAGCAGATTTAATGACACTAAGGAGGCTAATGTTATTCAGAGGTTTCATTATAATAATAAAGCAAAAAACTGGATCGATCCGGATACTGGGGAATATTTAATAACTGATAAGAAAATTAAAAATCTTAAAAGTCAATTTATTGAGAAAAAAAATTTAAAGGAACTTCAAGTTTTCTTCGCAAATAAGATTACTAAATAAATTATTGTTGAATATATGAATGGAATAAGTTAATTTGTTATTTGATTCTATGAATAAGTTTCCTCTATAATTTATTCTGGTGGGGAAAAGACATCGCTGGTGGGAAAGCCGATATCAGGTGGGTAGGCTTAGATAATAATTTCTCTGGATAACGTCTAAAATTGAATGGCATAATATGCTGCGAAAAGTTTTGTCCAAGGACTCCTTTGGAGAAAATAAACGATCCAGGAATTATTAGGTCATAAGTCCTTAAGGACTACAATGATATATACGCTTGTGTTAAATATAGGACTTGGAGTAAAAAGCTCCTTAGATTGATATTTTAACGGATGATATATATGCAAGCATATTTTAAAAAATTAAGAAAACAATACAATTTCAAAGAAATCGGAACGTATATATGCAAGCACGTGCATATATACGTGAATTAATCAATAAATCCGTGCTGCATAAGTAATAGTTAGCCACTATATTAAAAATGTAAACGTAAAGGAGATTAAAAATGAGATCTACAATATCAATCTTCTTGGTTATATGTTTGGTAATTCCATCTATTGCTCAAGAAAGTTTGACAAAGAAAGAGCTTTCCGATGAAGAAAAAATCTATGGATTATCCATTTTGTGGAAAGAAGTCAGTTATAATTTTGCCTATTTTGATAAGGTTCCAGAGATTGATTGGGATGAAACTTATCAGACTTATATCCCAAAAGTTATTGCTGCAAAATCAATAATAGAATATTATGATGTGTTAAAACAGTTTCTTGCTTTACTTAAATTAGGTCATAAGTCCTTAAGGACTACAATGATATATACGCTTGTGTTAAATATAGGACTTGGAGTAAAAAGCTCCTTAGATTGATATTTTAACGGATG
>JAJDNK010000277.1 GCA_022340715.1 bacterium BMS3Abin03
TTCTTCTTCATTAAGTATATCCTGAACTTTCGGAAATAATAATCTTTCCTCCTTTCTAATATGATTTTCGAGGATGTTACCAAGTTTATCTAAATTGATTTCAATATCCTCTTTTAATTTAAGCTTTTTAATATAATCTTCAATAATTCTGTGTTCTTCTGTTAATTCCTTTACGAACTTATCAAGTTCATATACTCTTTCTTTTAGAACCGGGAATAGTATTTCTTCTTCATCTGCAAAATGTTTTACAAGTTCATCATCATAAAAGCGTATTGCATAATCCCTTTTCCCTTCAATCGATTTTGGAAGCTTAGGATATTCCGGACTGTTCTTCTTGATTAGCTGCGCTGTTATAAGTCCGTTATGATGATCTTGAGAAAGGATATGAAGTGATCTATGTCTTTTCATCGTTTGATTCAATCGAAAGTATATTTATAAACTGCTTAAACTAAGAACATTTCCTTTTCTAATTCAATTGATCGGGGGAAAAGAATGTTGTTTTCCAGATGAATGTGCATATGTAAATCTTCCTCGAATTCCTTTAATTCAGAATAAAGTGCTTTAAATGTATTGCAGGCATCAGCCGGAACGGAAAAATTATTGCTAAGTTCTTTTATCTTATTCATTGCATTACCCGCACTCTCGTGTTCAGCTTCCATCATTCTTATAGGATTACGTATCGTACCGAACGGAGCCGGAGTTATCGGTTGATTATTTTTCTTTGCGGCATAAAGCAGTTTGATATAAGGGAAAAGCATCCTTTCTTCTTTCATCATATGATTCTGAAGCTCTTCACGAATAGCAAGAAACAGGTCAGCAATCTGAATGGTCTCGGGATGATTTTTACCATGCTCGGAAGCCACTTTATCGGCATGTAAAGAAATCACGGGAATCATTCTTCTTACATACTGATGATGATTGTTTATTATGTGGTCAACCAGAAAATCGGGAGCCCACTCGTTATATTTTTCGGAATTTTTATTAGTGCTTAATTCATTTAAGCTTTTAACGACTTTCCCCACTTCAATATTCTTTTCTGCACATGCTTCCTGTAATGATCCTTTCCCATTGCAACAGAAATCCAATCCATATTCCTCGAATACAATTGCCGAATGAATATTTTCGGACACAATCTCAGCTAATGTTAAATCTTCTAAATCTTCAACAATTTCGTTTTTCATTTTGTACTCCTTTATAATTAATTATTGTTTGTTTTGATTATTTTTATCTTTTTTATTGTTTGCTTTATCATTCAGAGCTTTTTCATTGAATTCTCTCATTGCTTCCGTTCCGGTGGGATGACCGAATGAATCCATATTTTTAAACAGCATAAGGTATTGATCTTTGGTAATCTTGTTCTGCCAGTTGCCCGTGACTATTCCAAACCCTGTCACAATCATAAATATTGAAACTACTCCGATAGCAACTAATTTTTTATTTGTCTTTTTCTTTCCTTTAATTGTTTCAAGCTGCAGAGTATCTGCAACAGGACAGGCATCAATACAATTAAGACAGGTTGTGCATTCATCCGATATTACTGTTTTCACTTTATCAACTTTTATAAATGAAGGACAAGCTTTGTTGCAAAGTCCGCAATCAATACAACTTACTGGATTGCGTTTAATTTTACTCGGACTGAGTAAAGAGGCAATACCAAGTAATGCCCCGTAAGGACAAAGATACCTGCACCAGAATCCGCGTAGAACAATTGAAAGCAAGAATAAAATCCCGATTACTATTAACGAGAATCTTGAAATGTCTGCAAAGAAGTAATACATCTTGATATCGGCAACAAGATTGTAAGGACTATCAAGAAAAGCCCGGAGAGCCGTCGTACTCATTAAAAAGAAAACTGAATAGAATAAAAACCCAAGCATTAAATACTTGACACTGCGTAAAGGATAATCCAAAAACTTGGGAAGTTTTACATTTTTCTTGAAAATCTTTTTCCCAAAATCACCGATCAGCTCAGATAAAAATCCAACAGGGCAAAGCCAGCTGCAAAATGATTTTCCGAATACAAGTGAAACCAGCAAAATTGCAATGAAGATGAAGAAGCCTGCCGGATGAGCTGCGTGAACATTTCCCGTTACAAGAAATAAATAAAAACTCATAAATGAACTTATCGGAAGAAAACCATCAACTCCGGGTGGACGTGAACTAAATGCTGCAGCGCCATTTGTGTCCAGGTATTTTGCAAACTGATAAAACTCAATTCCAATCCAGATGCATAACAAAGCAAATAACAACTGAACTATAAACCGGATTTTCTGTATTCCCTTTTCTTTATTCTTTATGATTTTTTTCTTTTTCAGTCGATCATTTGTCATTCTGGGGAGCGAAGCGACTCCTGAATCCGTGTCGTCTGATTCCGGACAAGCCGAAATGACTTCAGACAGTACATCCTCGTTGACGTTTCTATTATCCAATTTATCTTTCATATCGGACTACCTTGTCTGATTATTCATTAAAAAAATAGTTAAAGACTGCTAATCTTATTTAAAGTTTTATCTTTCAACTTATCAACCGTTTCCGAATTAAGCATATCATAAGCCTGCGTTCGTAAAGTTCCCCAGGTTTCGTGCACAGGACAAGGATGAGTCGGTGAACATTCGGGAAAGCCAAGCACGCAACTATCGAAAATATCAAGTCCATCAATAGCTGCAACAACATCGATCAGTTTTATTCTTGAAGGATCCTTAGCCAAACCGAATCCGCCAGACTTTCCTTTGTTTGAAATGATCAATCCACTTTCTCTTAAGCTTTGTAAAATTTTAGAAATAAATTCGCGGGGAATTTTCAATACTTTTGAAATTTCATCTGACGAGACCAAGTTTCCCTTTTCCCGGGCAGCTAAGTAAAGTATTGCCTGCATTCCGTATTCGCATTTTTTAGAGAAAATTACTGTCATTTTTATAATCGGATTATTTTATCCGATAAAAATACAGAGAATTCCGGTACTTGTCAAATACATATTAAAGTGGGCCAAACGACTTAAAAGGGAAACTAAACTTCCGAGTCCGGTGGGGGTTCCTGTTGCTGCTGCAATTTTTGTTTTTCATCTACCCTTTCATCGAAAAGTTTTCCTACTTCCGCACCTATAATGAATACCGCCGATGTATAGTAAATCCAGAAAGCAATTACAATAACAAAAGCATAGGCTCCGTAAATTCTACTGAATGTTGTGAAGGTTGAAAGATAAACGCCGAAAATTATTTTTGCAGTTACCCATAAAATTGATGCCCACAACGCTCCGATCAAAACTGATCTTTTCCTGATCTTAATGATTGGCATAAATTTATAAGTAATTGAAAAAATCAGGTACATAATAAATAGTGAGAATAATGATGTAAAAGCTCTCTGGAAAATAGGCTGGTTAAACACTTGCAAATACTCAGTTGATTCAGCAAGTGTTCTGAAAAAATCCAGTAACGGTAACGCAAAAATCATTACAAGGAATGAGAGAACAACTAGTATAATAACCAAAAAATCTCTGAGTTTTCCAAGAAAGATATTTATATCTAGATCAGTACCGAAAACTTTATTGAGTACAGTTCTCAAACTGCTGGCAAATCCGCTGGCAGCGAAAAACAAACCTATAATACCGACAAATCCCGCCAGGTTTCTGTATCTAATAACTTCATGCACACGGTCAAAAATAATCTCTTTTACAAACTGAGCATACGTATTGTAAGGAATCACCGTATCAATTAAGTGAACTATCTGAACTTCTACTTCAGCGGAATCAAGAATTTTTCCAAGTATCCAGAAAATAATGAGTGTAAGCGGAACGATACAAACAAACAACGAAAAAGCTAATCCACCGGACAAAAGAAAGACATGATGCCGGTCGAGCCTGTCATATAATCCCCCGAAATAATGTTTGAAAAATTTTACAAACCTGTGCCATGCAGGAATTAAGTGCAGCCTGAACCTGATTTTTCTGAAGTAGGTGTAAATCTTTAACGATCGTATTTTCTCAATAAGTTTATTCTTCACTACCCATTATACGCGGAATTGTTTTGTAATAAACATCACTCAGATCAGAAAGACTAATTTCAAAATAATTTATAATTTTAAGTTTTTGACCTGTTACCTTACCTAATAGTTTAAAGGATTGAGAAAGGGAATTCAATTCAGTTTCAACTGCATTTCGTTTTTCCTGTGAGACAGAAATAATAATTCTGGACTGACTTTCTGAAAATAGTGAAAAATCTTTTCTGGAAGTTATCGGTATTTCTACTTCGCAGCCTAACATTTTTTCTTGATTGATAATGCAGCACTCAGCCAACGCTGCACCGATTCCGCCTTCAGAAATATCGTGAGCAGAATTGATTAATCCTCTTCTTATTAAGTTGAGAAGAGATTCATGCAAAGTTTTTTCGGTTTGAAGATTTATTTCAGGAGAATTTCCTGCAACTTTGTTATGAACCACTTTTACATATTCACTTCCGCCTAACTCCTCGTGATCTTCTCCTAAGAGAAAGACTAAATCACCTTCATTCTTAAAATATGAAGTTGTCACATGATTTAAATCTTCAACGAGTCCAACCATCCCGATTGTAGGTGTAGGATAAACTGCAACGTCAGGTGATTCATTATAAAAACTAACATTGCCTCCGGTAACGGGTGTGTTAAAAAATCTGCAGGCTTCCCCCATTCCTTCAATAGCCTGCGCAAACTGCCAGTAAACTTCCGGCTTGTATGGATTACCAAAATTCAGGCAATTAGTTATTGCAAGTGGTACACCGCCGGAACAAACAATATTTCTTGCTGCTTCTGCAACGGCAATCTTCGCTCCTTCTTTCGGATCAAGATAAACATATCGTGAGTTACAATCTGTTTTCATTGCTAAAGCTTTTTCAAGACCTTTAATATATATCACTGCAGCATCACAACCGGGACCAACAATTGTATTTGTCCTGACCATTGTATCATATTGTTCATAAACCCATTTCTTTGAAACTATATTTGGCGATGAAAAAACTTTTAGAAATGTATCTTTAAGATCATCAGGTTCCGGTAGAGAATTAATATCAAATTTTCTTAACTCTTTTAAATAATCGGGCTCTTTCTGATCGCGAATATAAACAGGTGCACCGCCTCCCAATACAAGTTCAAAAGGTGGAACAACAGCTTTGATTTCTCCTTCATAATCAATATGCAGCAGACCGTCATTTGTTACTTCCCCGATTATTTCACAGTGAAGATCCCATTTTTCAAGAACATTTTTCACCCTGTCTTCATAACCTTTTTTTACAACACAAAGCATTCTTTCCTGGCTTTCTGAAAGCATAATTTCATAAGCAGTCATTCCCTCTTCACGAAGCGGAACTTTATCAAGATTTATTTTCATACCGGAATCCCCTTTTGCACTCATCTCGCTTGTCGAACAGGAAATTCCTGCAGCACCCATATCCTGGATACCAATCAACCAACCGTTTTTTATTATTTCAAGGGAAGCTTCAAGCAAAAGTTTTTCTGTAAACGGATCGCCAACCTGAACCGAGGGACGCTTTGCTTCTGATTTTTCAGAAAGTTCTTCTGAGGCAAACGTGGCACCATGAATTCCGTCCCGTCCAGTTGAAGAACCAACTATCATTACAGGATTTCTTTCTCCTTTTGCAGTTGCACTCGCAAAGCGCTTGGTCTTCACTATACCTACTGCCATAGCATTAACCAGAGGATTTCCCTGGTATGATTCATCAAAATAAACTTCACCTGCAACTGTAGGAACGCCGAAACTGTTCCCGTAATCTCCAATTCCTTTTACAACACCAGAAAATAAATATCTCGTGTGTGCATCTTTAAGTGAACCGAATCTAAGTGAATTAAGGGAAGCAATCGGACGCGCACCCATCGTAAATATATCACGCATTATTCCACCTACACCTGTTGCTGCTCCCTGGTAAGGTTCTACAGCAGAAGGGTGATTGTGACTTTCTATTTTAAATGCAACTGCTAAGCCATCACCTATGTCAACGAGTCCTGCATTTTCTTCTCCCGCCCCAACTAATAATTTTCCTCCGCTTCTTGGCAATGTTTTCAATTGTGCAATTGAGTTTTTATAGCTACAGTGCTCGCTCCACATTACACTGAAAATTCCAAGTTCAGTGAAAGATGGAGCTCTGCCGAGTATTTTCTTTATTCTTTCGTATTCTTCTTCGTTTAAGCCGTGCTCTTTGGCAAGTTCAGGAGTTACTTCGGGTTCTTTCATTTATTGTGTAATTCAGATTAAGTATGATTTTTTTGGTAGGAAATATAAAGGATTTATAGCACAAGTTTAGAATTGAGAAAAACAATAATTATATCGGACATTTAACAAATTTTCGAAACTGTTTTAACTATATCGTCAAAATTAAAAATAAAATGCCTATAACATCAGGATTCTTTAAATATTCTATTAAATATGAAAAATTAATTACTTGTTTTCACTTAAGATTTAAATATTCTTCCCAGATCTTATATAATTTAAATGTTGCATAAATATCCCTCGAACAGTAAGTGGCTATGTCTTTCAATCTTCCGGCTTCATAAAGATTCTTTACTTCCATCCCGGAAATTTCTTTTGTTTTCGGCGATTCAATTCCGAATGCGTGACAATAAAAATCGAGATTGAATTTTCTGGTTAGTCCGTAAAAAGTGAATTGATCCAATAAATCAATATGCGAGGAAGTATCATAACGGTTGCCGATTAAATTCCTGGCTGGTTTGATTTTAAGAATTGCAGAACGCAGCATTAAAAAAGGAATATCAAAATTTCGTCCATTAAATGTTACAACCTGATCGGTTACCTCAATGATCTTCCAGAATGAACTGAGCATTTCATTTTCAGGCAATCCTTTGTAATGAACAAGACCGTCTTCAGAAGCCCATTCTTCCGGTTTTTCATTTTCGTAATAGACGAAAGATTTTTCTTTTTCTATATCATAAATTCCGATTGCAATACATTTTGCGGTAAACGGATACAGACTGGTATAACGTACCGCATCATCAATTTGGTGCTGCTTTTTCTCAAAATCAGATTCTTTTTCGGCATACCTGAGAAGATATTCTCTCTGACTTTCGGATAAGGATTCGAAAGGATATGAACATGTTTCTATATCGAATACTATTCGTCTCATGACACCCCCATGGGTTTAATGAATGATAACTTTAATTTTCATCTACATAATAAAAGAAGATAAAATAAATTTCAACATTTGACACATATGAATTATTTAGAATCTAATTAAAAACTTCATCAAGAATATTTGCAGCATTTTCTATATCCTCGTTGTTAACATCAAGATGAGTAACAGCTCTTAGCGAATTTACCGTTCCCGGTGTGAGAAGCAAACCTTTTTCTTTACAGAGCTTCAAACCTTCATCCGGAAGCATTTTGGTCGGCGTGAATAAGAGTATATTTGTTTGAACAGCTTCCATATTTATTTCCAGATTAGGATTTGAATTAATTCTGTCTGCCAATCTTTTAGCTCGCCGATGATCCTCTTTTAATCTATCAACATTATTTTTAACAGCATACAAAGCTGCTGCTGCTAAAATCCCAACCTGCCGCATTCCTCCTCCCCAGGCTTTTCTAACACGGTATGCTTCTTTAATAAATTCTTTTGATCCTGAAATTGCAGAACCGACAGGTGCTCCAAGGCCTTTTGAAAAGCAACATGACACGGTATCAAAATGCGTAGCATATTCTTTTGGAGTTATTCCTGTTTCAACACAGGCATTCCACATTCTTGCACCATCTAAATGATAATAGAGGTTATGCTTCCTCGCAATCTTTTCCAGCTCAATAATATTTTTTATCGGTTGAATTGTTCCGCCAGCGCGGTTGTGCGTGTTTTCAACTTCAATAACTTTTGTCCGAGGCATATGATAAGCAGTTGTACGAATGTATGGCTCAACAAGTTCAGCAGTAAGAACACCAAGCTTTCCATCCAGAGGATATAATTGAATACCACTTAATCTTGCTGGAGAGGAAGATTCATAATTAAAAATATGTGCTTCACGGTCACAGATAACTTCGTCTCCCGGATCAGTTAAAACATTAAGACAAAGCTGGTTGCCCATCATTCCACTTGGAACATAAAGTGCCGCTTCTTTTCCCAAAAGTTCAGCAATGTATTCTTCCAGATTATTTACAGTGGGATCTTCTTTAAATACATCATCACCAACTTCGGCTTCATACATAGTTTTACGCATTTCAGGTGATGGTTTTGTTACAGTATCGCTTCTAAGATCTATTAATTTTTTCATTTTAGTTTACAGTTTGAATTTATTTTTAATATATAACAAAATGTTCAATCCAACAATCCAAAGCGAAATTATAGAAATGATTGTCGTTATTATAGCGGGATGCTC
Source organism: bacterium BMS3Abin03 (assembly GCA_022340715.1). Lineage (GTDB taxonomy): Bacteria > Bacteroidota > Ignavibacteria > Ignavibacteriales > Ignavibacteriaceae > BMS3ABIN03. Next base: position 8,362 of record JAJDNK010000277.1, read on the forward strand.
CGTATAAAAAGTTTTTTCACTCCTCAATTCCACATTTCCAACAAGAACAGTTTTAGTAAACATTTTTGTTTCAGATTCTATCTTTCCTAAAGGATTAATTATACAGCTTATTCCACCGTTTGCACAACGTACAACCGATCTTCTGTTTTCCACAGCTCTTAGAATGGCAAAATCTTCATGCTGATACGGCCCGCTTGAGTTGCCATACCAGCTATCATTTGTTACAACTACAATAAACTGTGCCCCTCGCTTTACAAAGTTAGTTACAAACAACGGAAAGATAGACTCATAACATACAAGTCCGCCGATTTTAACTGTATCTTTATTCATTGGCAGTTTAAATACAAGTGTATCCTTCCCAACATTCCATCCGCTTAAACCAACTCCCCATTTAAATACATCGGCTAAAAAAGAGAACTCTTCCACAAAAGGAACATGTTCTCCCAACGGGACGAGTTTCATTTTTCCGTACTGTTGATATTCTCTTGTTCCCGGTCTTAATAATAATATTGAATTGTAAGTTGTGTAATGAAATCTTCCACCTTTGTTATACTTAGCATCTGCAGGAAATTTTTGATCATCAAAATAAAAATTAATTTGGGGCATTCCGGTTAAAAGCGCAATATTGTTTGAATCCAGATATGCGTAAATACTGTTTACCTCAGGATAATAATTTCCATTCATCAGGTAAACAGGCAATGCTGTTTCAGGCCAGAGAATTAATTTTGCTCCTTCATCTACAACCTCCTGTGATTGCTCTAAATAATTATTAACCATTTCCTGAAGATTACCTGATTGCCATTTAGCCCAGGGATCTATATTTGGCTGAACAACTCCAATTCTTAATTCTTTACCGGAAAATTTAAAAGAAGATATTTTCACTAATCCATAAACAACGAATAACACAAAAATAAAAGTTGCAATCACAAAGTAGCGCGTTGAAAATGATTTTTCCTGATGGATATTAATAAATGACTTATAAAAAAAGATGTTGATAAACAGAACAACAACTGATAATCCAAAAGCTCCTATTATATCCGCTGCCTGGATAAAGATTGCAAATTTTGCCAGACCGTGCCCGAGAATCAGCCAAGGGAATTTAAGATCAGTAAGAGTTAGAAGATATTCGGCAGTAACCCAAAATGCCGGGAAAAGCCAAAGGCTCGCTTTACCATTAAACATTTTCTTTGAAAGATAAAACAAAGTTGAAGGGATCAGCATCACACAGGGTAAGGCGAATAGCAACGCAGCTCCTCCCATCATCAGAAACGGATCTGCTTCTGCCTGCCAGCTTCCAACCCAGTAAACTGTAATAACGGTAAGAATAAAAGCCATCAGAAAAGTCGCACGATTTATCTCGGCTAATGTTTTTCTTTGCATCAAAACATAGAGATAAGGCACGAATCCAATGAAAATCAACAATGTAAAAGGAAATATAAATGGTGGAAATGAAATTCCAATTAATAATCCACTTAAGATAAGAAGAAATCTTTCTTTCCTTATTTTTTTCTTTTCTTCTTTAGTTTTTGGAATTCTAAATTTACTTAAGATTTTCACTTTGAACTTTTTTCTTCTTTATGAAATACCGGATTAACAGTATCAATACTATAACAATTGTAATCCCGATTACAATATTACTGTAGGTTGAAAGATATTTATCTACGACATCAACATTGTGTCCGAATAAAATTCCTAAATACAGAATAATGGCATTCCAAACGAATGAACTTATTGTAGCAAGTATAATTGTTCTTTTTACATTCAGTCTGCTCATTCCCGCAAAAAATGAGATAACTGATCTTGTTCCTGGAAGAAATCGATTCACAAGAATTATCCAGTAACCGTACTTCTTGAACCATTGTTCAACCTTTTCAATTGCATCAACAGGAATGTATCTGTATTTACCAGAATGAACTAATTTTTTGTCGACCGTAGAACCAAAATAAAACAAGGTCATGAAGCCAAGCACGCTTCCAATGGTTGCCAATAAAAGTGTAGGGATAAAATGAATTACCCCGGTTGATACAAGTGTTCCACCAATTAAGATAACAAGATCACTGGGAGATGGCGGGAATACATTTTCAATAAACGAAAAAAAGAAAAGTGTAACATAAATCCAGAATGGAGTGAGATGTGAAATATTATTGAGTATGCTTTCGAACATTCTATTTTACTTTTGCAATCAGAACAATAGCAGTAGCTGCTATTCCTTCTTCCCTGCCAACAAATCCGAGTTTTTCAGTTGTAGTTGCTTTAACAGAAATTTGATCCGAATCAATTTCCAGAATTTCTGATATTCGTTCTCTTATTTGGGGAATGAATGATACCAGTTTAGGCTTTTCTAAAGTTATAGTTGCATCGATATTTGAAATTTCGTACCCTGAATCTCTTACAAGTTCTCCAGCCTTTTTTAAGAATATACTGCTCTCTGAATTTCTATATTTCTCATCGGTATCCGGAAAGTGCTGACCTATATCACCGAGAGCAAGTGAACCCAACAAAGCATCAGTTATGGAATGCAACAATACATCTGCATCTGAATGACCGGCTAATCCCTTTTCAAACGGTATTTCAATTCCACCAAGAATGAGCTTCCTGTTCGAGACAAATGCATGCACATCATATCCAATTCCGGTTCTGTAATCCAAAGATTTCGCTATTATATTTTTTTGTTTCACGCAGAGATTATAAATTGTTTACGACTCTGTGTATTCCTTCTTTTAACATTTTGTATTGAAATTTATTAATAATCCTAATTTTAAATTTGATAATCTTAAATAAGTGAATAATTGAGCATAATGAACAGGAGCTAACGCTTCAATAGATTTTATCTCAATAATAACTAAATTCTCAACAAGCAGATCTAATTTATATCCAACATCTAGCTTCACATCTTTATAAACAAATGGCATTGGCTTTTGTTGTATAACTTCTAAGCTAAACTCTCGTAAATCAAAAGCTAAAGCATTTTCATAGGTAGATTCCAACAATCCTGGTCCA
>JAJDNK010000279.1 GCA_022340715.1 bacterium BMS3Abin03
CTTAAATATAATCATAATTAATTACAACACAATAACTTAGAACGGTTTCCTAATTTTATATAGTTATTTCAATAAATTCATCTTTTTAATTTGGGTAAAATTACCAGCTTTTAACTCGTAAAAGTAAATCCCACTGGCAAGGTTTGATGCCTCGAAATCGTAATTATATGTGCCTGCAGCGAGATTTTGATTAACTAAAGTCCTTACCTCGCTACCTAAAATATTGTAAACCTTCAATGTTACTAATCCGTTTTCCGGGATTGTAAAATTGATATTAGTACTCGGGTTAAATGGATTCGGGTAATTTTGTGATAGAGTATAGTCATCAGGTGTTACTGACGAGATCTCTTCAACACTTGTTACTCCCTCTGGAAACTGTCCGACAGTACCGTCAGCAAGAGCGAAGAATAGACCAAAAGCTTCTCCATTTTGATTTACCGAAGGATTCAAAAATCCTGAAGCGAAAACTACGGCACTTCCTCCACCAAGTGACGATAGGTCTGTCACATATGATTGAACCAAAGTGGTTCCATCCGATAAAGTTAAATCGAGTGTGTAAGCAGAAGGAGGAACTGTTATATAAGGAGTGATATCTCCATAAGCTGCATTATCAACTAATGTAGTTACATCTCTTGCTATCACATCTACAGTTGGTGCATCAGTGGCTCCATGTAGTACGAAGAAATCTACGTCTTCGCCCGTTGCACTTTCTCCTGCAATAGCATTTATGAATAATGTAAATGCTGTACTTCTTCCATCAGGATTAGGTGAATATGAAGCAGGATTCAGTACACCATTTGCAATTGCAACATATGTTGCACCATTTTCCAATGTAACACGAAATCCTGTTATTGTATCACCAACAGAAACGCTATTAGCAGGTGCAACGCCAATAGTTATTTCGACTCCGGCAGGAGCATAAATAAACTCAGTTGCAGTTCTGAAAGTAAAATTATCTAAAAGTAAATCTGCATTGAGATAGATATCAACCTGATTAGCTGCTACATCAGCGGCGTTGTGTATAACCTGTAGTCTTGCAAGTTCAACCTGGGGAAATTCTACGACTACGCCATTTGGTAGAGCAGCAAAAATTCCAAATCCAGCAGCATTTTGATTTGCAGCAGGATTTAGAAAACCTGATGCAAATACAACTGCAGCACCGCCGCTTAATCCACTTAAGTCAGCTTCGAACGATGCAACGATTGTTGAGTTGTCATCACCTGGTGTTACATCAAGGATATAAGATGCAGGTGGAACTGTTATATAATCTGTCATATCGCCGTAAGCAGCATTATCAACTAGTGTGGTTACCAGACGAGCTACCACATCAACGGTTGGAGCATCAGTAGAACCATGTAACACAAAGAAATCAACATCAGAAGTTGTTGCTGTTTCCCTTGCCATATCTTTAATGAATAAAGTGAAGGTAGTGTTTCTTCCATCAGGATTAGATGCAAAAGAATTTGGATTCAATACTCCATTAGCAATAGCAACATATGTTTCATTTTCCATCAATGTAACAGTAAAGTTCTTCAGAGTATCTGAAGCTGATGTGCTGTTTGGCCCGGCAACACCTATATTTATCGGGATACCAGCAGGTGCATCAATATAAGGAGTTGCATCTCTGAATGAGAAATCATTAAGTAGAAGCGTACCATTTAGGTAAATATCTACGGATGCTGCGGCAGGATCAGCAGCATTGTGAATTACCTGTAATCTTGCAGTTTGTGCGTATACTAAATTTAACCCTGTTAATATGATCATTAATAAAAATGCTTTTAGAGTTTTCATGGCTTTCCTTTATTAATTAGTAATATTAGTTTAAATAACCGTTTACTTTAGCGTAACCGAATAACTCCTCCTGTAATATTTTTCTCGCCCTGTGAAGACGTGAACGAACAGTACCAATAGGAACATTTACAAGATTAGATATTTCCTCGTATGTATAACCCTCAAGATCGTATAGAAGAAAAACATCTTTCAATTTTAATGGAAGATTGGCTAATGCATTTGAAAGTTCATCATCAAAAAGATTGTGGTAATAATCCAGATCAAGATTGTTACTTTTCGATTGATCATATTTTAATTTATCATAGATCTCTTCAATATCATCATAATCAACTTTTAAAGGTTCTCTTTTCACTTTCCTATAACTATTGATAAAAGTATTTTTCAGAATCATAAATATCCACGCCTTACTATTTGTACCATTTTCGAATTGATGATAATTTTTATACGCTTTGTAGTACGTTTCCTGTACAAGATCAGATGCATCATCCGAATTTGCTGCAATTTTTAATGCATAATTATACAGTGCGTGCTTATGAAGCATAATTGCATTTTCAAAATCATTCTGTTTTTTTTCTTCAATCCTGTGTCGATGTATTTCTTCTGTGCTAATCATTGTACTGTCCGTTCCTTGCTTAATTATTAATTACTTTTTACTCAGGTATGAGTACTGTGTCTATTATGTGTATTACACCATTCTTCGCCATAATGTCCGCAGTAATAACTTTAGAATCATTTATTACTACACCATCATCATTCGTCTTAATGTTAATGTTTTTTCCGGCTAATGTTTCTGCTTTATCAAGTGTAACAACCTGATCTGCAGTAACCTTCCCCGAAACGACATGATAAAGAAGAATGGATTTAAGAGTCTCTTTATCTTTTAATAAAGATTCGATAGTTCCTTCCGGTAATTTGTCAAATGCATCATCTGTTGGTGCAAATACTGTAAAAGGACCTTCGCCCTGAAGTGCTTCGACCAAGCCGGTCTCTGTTAAAGCTTTTGCAAGCGTATTAAACTTACCTGACTCTATAGCAATTGTTACAATGTCCTTTTTAGAATCATTTCCTTTATGGTCATCGGCTAATAAAAGAAATGAAAACATCAGTGAAGTGAATATCACTGCAAGAACTTTTTTGGGTGAATAAATTGTGGTTAACATAATGTTACTCCTTATTTTGGTTTAATGATAGAAATTAGATCATTTTGATTGTCTATTAAATGTCTAATAATTGTTGATATAATTATAATAAAATGTACAGTATTTGTCAAGTTATTTAAATATTATTTTTTTGGTGAAAATTATAAACGCTAAAAATGTTATAATTTTAATAGATTTAATATGTATAATTTCTAGACTTTGTTGAATTTATTTAGACAAAATGTTAATTTTGAATCAACAAATGGAAAAGTAGATGTATAAATACCCAATTAAAGTAGTTAGCCAAATGACCGGTTTAAGCGTTTTCGTTATTCGCGCATGGGAGAAGAGATACAATGTAGTCTCGCCAGAAAGGACGGAAACGAACCGGAGGCTTTATTCTGAAGATGATATAGAGAAATTGAAATTATTAAATAGCGCTGTGAATATGGGACATAATATAGGAGGCATTGTAAAACTATCAATAAGTGAACTACGTTCAATTGTTGAAAGAAATCCAGCGGTTCCGACTGTTCAAACAGAATTAGCAATTGAAAAATTTGCTGATATTAAATCAATTTTACATAACTCTATAGAAGCAGTCAAATCATATGATGGTAAAAAGTTGAGTACAATATTATTAAAAGCCTCATCACAAATAAGTCAACCCCAATTAATTGAAA
>JAJDNK010000284.1 GCA_022340715.1 bacterium BMS3Abin03
AAGAAAGTAATCTGAGATTTGCTTTTCGCCCAAAGCACGACAACAAAAACTCCACCCTTGTTGTATATCCTGAACTTTGATGATCAGGCGATTGTTACCTTTTTTCATGTTCAACATAATAAGGTCATCATCCTGATTAACAGGACGTGCAACCCAGTTCTGGTGAACAAGTTCCCCATTCAGCCATATTTTAACTCCATCATCACTGCCAATTCCTATCAACACTTTTTTGGGATTTGCCATTGTAATATCTGCACAGGCATAGGCGATGGCAAAATCAACACCGTTATATTGTTTGTCCAGGTCTACTATTTCATCTTCATTGTTTAAATATTCCCACCGGTATGTCTTCCCAGAGATATTAACGAATTTACCCTCTTTTATGTCGTAATATTCTTCCACAGGAAGCTGCTCATACTCAAAGGCTGCTTTTTGTAAATCGGGATCCATGCTTTTCGCTTCATCCTTAAATGCAGGAATGGGGCCAAGCACAAGCCATTGTTGCATAAATGTTCCGGGTTCAAGTCCTGTATATTTTGCGGTTTGAGCAGTGGTATTAATTGGAAAGATTGCAAAAAGAGATAAGCTAATTAGTATATTGTAAAATTTTTCTAATAAACGTTTTCGGATTGCTATTTGTAATTTCATTCTCTTAACTCCTCTGTTTTAAGATTTTAATCTAAGTATTAGACCTGCATAATCTCAGAAGGTTGTAATCCTCAATAGTTTTTTCTGATGGTTATATATATTCGGCAAATAGAAAGGATAAAAACTCTTATTGATATTTCTATGGAAAGAATAATAAAGTAATAGGAGAAAATTGATTTTGTATGCAGGGATACTGCGTGTCTTTTTTTAATTTGCCTTCACGTTGCTACTGCTGTGTTACTTCTTCTTCAGCATCCAAATTAAATAATCAATTGGCAGAAAATTTTTTCTTTCCTTTTAGTACCATAAAGTTTCCGAGGGTAACCAGGGCAACACCGATTATTGCATACACATCCCACAGGTAATCTTCAAACAATGTAGATAAAATCAATGCAATTATGGGAAACACAAGCATCACATAAGCAGCCCTGTCCGCACCGATCTTGCCGAGGAGGGTAAGGTAACTTGTAAATGCTATTATAGATCCGAATACTGCTAAGTACATCAGCGAACCGATGTAAGAAAAGGAGAAATTAAAATTAAAAGACTTGCCCGTTACCAACGCTAGTAACAACATTAGTAAAGAGCCATAAAGCATTCCGAAAGTATTGGTTTGAATAACCGGCAGCTTGTTCTTCTGATTATATGCAGAGGTGATATTACCCAATGATGCTATCACAACGCTTAATCCTGCAACTAATAAAGCGGAGGATTCTACACTGGAAAATGTGAAGCCAAAAAGTTCCTCTTTGAAAACAAGTATAATTCCCGCAAACCCGATAAATGAACTTAACAAAACATTTAACCTGATCCTTGATTTAAGGAATATGGCTCCGTTTATAATGTTAAAGAAAATTACTGTCGAGAATAAAACAGCAACTAACCCGCTTTCCAGGTGAACTTCTGCCAGGTAAACCAGCCAGTAGTTTACTCCGAATAATAACAAACCCTGTAATGCTATATGTAAATGCTGTTTTACGGAATATTTCAGGTTCATCCCGGTAATGCTGCAGTACGCAAACAGGATTACTGCAGCAAGTAAAAATCTGTAGCTTACTGATACTAACGGATCGACAACGCCAAGCTGGTACTTAATTGCCAGCCAGGTAGAGCCCCATATCAGCGCCGGGATAGAAAACAGTATAAAATTTTTCATATTAGTTTAATTTTTATTATTCATTCTGATTGGTGCTTCTCAAAAACTGTAAAGCAAGTAACAAATAACTCAGCAAATGTAATATGAATATAAGCTAATAATAGATATTTACTACTTGCTTAAATTTTCATTTTTTGTCGCATAATGGTAAAGTTTAATAAAGAAATTAAGTTCAACTTGTAAATAACGGTTAGACACCCAAAATTATTCTAGACACTTTATAATATAATTGGTATTTTATTTAGAAGAATTCTTTAATGTGTTAAGGATTAATGAAAACCATCCATAAAATAATTAATGGCGATTCTCGGAAAATGCAAGAACTTGAGGATGAATCAATCCATTTAATCATTACTTCACCACCTTATTGGCAACTAAAAGATTATGGTTCAGAAGACCAATTGGGGTTCAATGACAGTTACGAAAGTTATATTAATAATCTGAATCTGGTTTGGAATGAATCTTATCGGGTTTTGCATAAAGGATGTCGTCTTTGTATAAATATAGGTGATCAATTTGCTAGAGCGGTCTATTACGGTCGTTATAAAGTTATTCCTATAAGAACGGAAATTATAAAGTTTTGCGAGAGCAAGGGCTTTGATTATATGGGGGCAATTATTTGGCAAAAAGTTACAACGTCAAATACTACAGGCGGCGCAACTATTATGGGTTCCTTTCCTTATCCGCGAAATGGAATTTTGAAAATTGACTATGAATTTATCTTATTATTCAAAAAAACTGGTAACTCGCCTAAACCTGACAGAGAAGCTAAAAAGTTATCAGCTATGACAAAGGAGGAATGGAATACATATTTTCAGGGACATTGGAATTTCAGCGGGGCAAGACAGGATAACCATTTAGCAATGTTTCCTGAAGAATTGCCTAAAAGATTAATTAAAATGTTTTCCTTTATTGGAGATACTGTTCTAGATCCATTTCTTGGTAGCGGAACAACATCACTTGCAGCCAAGAATCTTGATAGAAATTCAGTGGGTTACGAAATAAATACTGAATTTATACCAATTATTAAAGACAAACTTTCTCTCAATAAAAAAGATTTTTTTGATAAAAACACTTATAGCTTCATTTCCCAAGAAAAACATAGCTTTAATTTTGTAAGAGAAATAGAGAAACTTCCTTATAGTTTTAAAGATCCACATAGCTTTGATAAAAAAATAGATCCTAAAAAACTGCAATTTGGATCTAAACTTGATAAAAAAGGAGGTAAAAGAGAAGATTATTATTTAGTGAAGGAGGTTATAAGTCCAGGGATAATTAAGTTAAATAATGATTTAACAGTGAGGCTAATCGGGATTAAAGAAAAAAAAGAAATTAATGGAGAAGCAAAAAATTATTTGATTTCAAAAACCAAAGGACAGAAAGTTTTCTTAAAATTCGATGAGAATAAATATGATGAACAGAATAGATTACTTTGCTATCTCTACTTACAAAATAAAACTTTTATTAATGCACACCTAATAAAAGAAAAACTAGCAATTGTAGATACTTCTATAGAGTTCAAGTATAAGACGAAATTTTTAAATTTGGTTAAAAATTGAAATACCTAAAGAGTGGATTTTAAATAGTGTGATGAACCGATTCCAACTAAACTTTAAAAGAAATGTTGGGGCAACTTCTGAGTCAATAAGAAAGTGTTCTCCAAAATCAGTCGAGGAATGGGAAGAATATTATTTTAATAAAGTTAAGTCAAAAGATCACATAGTTGGACTCGGTAAAAAACTTTATATAAAAATTACAGAAGTTGTTCAGGCTGAACTTGATGATATAAAGGAACAAGATTGTATTGATTACATGATTAACCTTGTCATTAATAGAACCTTTGATGGTTATATGACAGAAATTGAAACAATATATGGGCAGCTTGAGAAGATTCTGAATGTAAAAATTGAACCGGCACCGGATGAATGGGATAGACTATTCAATATGGATTTTTACATTAAGATAGATGAAAAGTTTATAGGTCTTCAGATTAAACCTGTAAATGAGGGTATACAATTACCTGAGATCTACAAGGAGAAAGCAATTTAAGAAGATACCCATCAAAAATTTACAGAAGTATTCGGTGGAAAAGTATTTTATGTTTTCTCAACAAAAATAAATGGGAAGAAAGAGATAGCTAATACAGAGGTAATAGAAGAGATCAAGAAAGAAGTTGATAAATTGAGTGATCAATAAAGTGCTTTTAGATGCAAACGATTTACAAGTCCATTTATATTTTCAAACCACTAATTTTCAAATGTTTTAGAATTTTTATGAATAATTCAGGGTACATTTAAAGCCGTCACAACCCAAACCTCAATTCCCTGCGGTAGTTATTTACGAAGGAAAACCGAAATGCCAGTTTTTATAATTATGAAATTCAATGGAGTATGAATTTGAAGACTTCAAATTCATATAATGCTCTTAGTGAGTTACTTATCAAAACTGATGGTTAAAAGGTGTTCAATAAGTTCTTTAATCTCAAATTTATTTAATCTATTCGAAAGTAATTTTATAAACTGTATAAGTTTTTCATCATCGCTTCCTGAGTCTGCTTCAGGAATTTTCTTTTTCTGATTATCGTAACCAGATACAAACTTCTCAATATCATCCTGATTGTTAAAAAATAGTTGTGCAATTTGTCTTGTTTCAGTTTTTGCCGGAATAATTCCAGATGAATGCATTGCTTCAAGTATTCTAACAATATCAACCTGTTCTTTAGTAATTGAAATTTTATCCTGTGTAGCTTTGCTTACCGGTTTTACTTTTACGGGTTTAGGTTTTACTTCAGGGGGCCTAGGTTTCTCTTTAACAGGTTTTGGTTTTTCCTCTATGGGTTTGGTTTTCTCCTTAACCGGTTCCGGTGCTTCTTCAACAGGTTTAAATATATCCTCTAAAGGTTCCGGGGTCTTTTCAATAGGTTTTTGTGTTTCCCCGATTGGTTTTGGTGTTACTTCAGCAGGTTCGTGTATCTCTTTAACAGGTTCCTGTATTTCTTCAACAGGTTCGGGTGTGGTTTTATCCTGGTAAATCTTCCTGATATCGGATAAATAATTTATTATCCTTTCTTCAATTTTATCTATTATCCTTTTAGCGTAAC
>JAJDNK010000093.1 GCA_022340715.1 bacterium BMS3Abin03
AAAATATTTTCAATCTTTAAATCTACCAAGATTTTAAATCCCTTTGAATTTTGATTTAAATATCGGTTAATTTGCATCCGCTTTTTCAAATAAATACGAAAGTAAATGTCTAAAAACGTTGTAATAGTTGAATCGCCTGCAAAAGCGAACACTATTGAAAAATTTCTGGGAAAGGATTTTCTTGTTACTTCCAGCTACGGACATATACGTGATCTCGAAAAGAAAAATATGGGAATAGATATTAAAGATAACTTTTCGCCACGGTACATAGTTCCTGAAAATAAAAAATCTGTAGTAACAGAATTAAAAAAATTAACGAAGAAAGCTGAAACGGTCTGGCTTGCAACTGATGAGGATCGCGAAGGTGAGGCTATTTCCTGGCATCTGAAAGAAGCGCTAAAACTTTCAGATGAAAAGATAAAGAGAATTGTTTTCGATGAGATAACCAAGACAGCTATACTAAATGCAGTAGAAAATCCTCGGGGCATAGATTACAATCTGGTTGAAGCTCAGCAATCGAGAAGAATACTCGATAGGCTTGTAGGATTCGAGGTATCTCCTATTTTATGGAGGAAAATAAAACCGAATCTTTCCGCAGGCAGGGTTCAATCTGTTGCAGTGAGATTAATTGTAGAGCGCGAAAGAGAAATTGATGAGTTCAAATCAATTTCACGCTTCAAGGTAACCGCGGTATTCGATTGTGTGGATTGCGACGGTAAGAACGTAAAAATAAAAGCAGATTTAAACAGGTTTTTAAGCAATAGTGAAGAAGCAGAAAAATTTCTGATTCATTGTAAGGATGCGGAATTTCTTGTTGCCAGTCTCGAAAAAAAACCTGTGAAAAAATCTCCTGCGCCTCCATTTACAACCTCAACATTACAACAGGAAGCAAGTCGTAAGCTACGTTACTCAGTAGCAAGAACGATGTTGATAGCACAAAAGCTTTATGAAGCCGGTAAAATAACTTATATGCGAACCGATTCGGTTAACCTGGCAGAACAGGCATTGGATGCTGCTGAAAAGCAAATTGTAAATGAATATGGTAAAAAGTATTCACACAGACAAACCTATAAAACAAAATCTCAGCTGGCACAGGAAGCACACGAGGCAATTAGACCTACAGATTTTAGTAAAGAAAGTGTTACCGGTAGTCGTGAAGAAAATGCGCTTTATGAACTAATCTGGAAACGTGCTATCGCTTCTCAAATGAGCGATGCGGAAATAGAGCGAACAACTGTTAAAATAAATGTTTCAAACAGCGATGAAATTTTTGTAGCAAAAGGAGAAGTCATAAAGTTTGATGGATTTTTGAAAGTATATCTTGAATCTACCGATGAAGAAAACGGCGAAAACGGTGAAGAAGGTTTGTTACCAGAGTTAAAAGAAAATCAGAAATTAAAATATGATCTTATAACAGCAACTCAAAGATTTACCAGACCACCCGCCAGGTACACAGAGGCAGCTCTTGTAAAGAAGCTCGAAGAACTCGGCATCGGGAGACCTTCTACATATGCGCCTACTATTAGTACAATTCAAAAAAGAGGTTATGTTCATAAAGATGAGAGAATGGGTAAAGAAAGAGAATATGAAATTCTTTCACTAACATCTGATAAAAAAATTGATCAGGAAACCAAAACCGAAATTACCGGAGCCGATAAGGGAAAATTGATCCCGGAAGATATGGCTATGCTTGTGACGGATTTTCTGATGGAACATTTTCCAAGGATTATGGATTACAAATTTACCGCACACATAGAAGAGGAACTCGATGAAATAGCCCGTGGTGGGATCGATAGAAAAGTTATGCTTGATGAATTTTATTTCCCTTTTAAAGAAAAGGTAGACCACACAATTGAAAACACCGAACGGGTTTCGGGCGAAAGAATTCTTGGCAAAGATCCGAAAACAGGACACCAGGTTTCTGTTAGGATGGCAAGGTTTGGTCCTGTTGCACAATTAACAAATCTGAATGATGAAGAATCAAAACCCCAGTACGCCGGTTTAAGAAGAGAGCAAAAACTGGAAACTATCACGCTGGAAGAGGCTCTTGATCTTTTTAAACTGCCGAGAAATGTTGGTGAGTATGAAAATGAAGAGGTTGTTATTGCTATAGGAAGATTTGGCCCGTATGTTAGACACAAAGGAAAATTTTATTCTCTTAAAAAAGAATACGATCCTTATACGGTTAACATTGATGAAGCAATAGAAGTAATAGAAGCAAAACGTAAAGCTGATGCCGAAAAAACAATAAAAGTGTTTGATGAAAATCCCGATTACAAGATATTAAACGGCAGATGGGGTCCGTATTTGAAAGCAGGAAAAAAGAATGTACGATTACCTAAAGATCGTGAACCCGAATCTTTTACACTGGAAGAGTGCATCGAATTAGCTGAAAATTATGTGCCCAATAAGGGCAGATCGAAAAAGAAAAAAACCAAGTAATATAATTCAATATTTATGACTTTATCATTTATAACTTGGAGTGTGAGTCCTGAGATTTTTCAGCTCGGTCCATTTTCAATAAGATGGTACGGGCTACTTTTCGCTCTTGCGTTTATTGTCGGTTACAGAATTATGCTTTGGATGTACAGACGTGAGAAAAAAGCTGAAACTGATGTGGACCAGTTAACAGTTTACATGATTCTGGGTACAGTGATAGGGGCAAGACTTGGTCATTGTTTATTCTATGATCCCGAATATTATTTATCTAATCCACTGCAAATACTTATGATTTGGAAAGGTGGACTAGCAAGTCACGGTGCTGCAGTAGGAATTTTGATTGCAATTTATTTGTATGTGAGAAAAAAGAAAGAAAGTTATGTTGAGCTATTAGACAGACTTGTTGTGGTTGCGGCGCCTGGCTTTTGCTTTATCAGGCTTGGCAATTTGTTCAATTCGGAAATAATCGGTAAACCTGCCGATGTTGCTTGGGCATTTATTTTTACGAGTGTTGATAATGTGCCGAGGCATCCTGCGCAGCTTTATGAATCAATCGCTTACTTAATTATCTTTTTTATTCTATTATATGTTTATAAAAATAAGATGAAAAACTACGGCAAAGGATTATTGCTGGGATTATCGCTTGTGCTGATTTTTGGTTTTAGGTTTTTTGTGGAATTCTTAAAAGAAGATCAATCTGCCTTTGAGAAGGGAATGGCACTTAATATGGGACAGATTTTATCCATTCCTTTTGTAATTGCAGGAATCGTACTTTTAATAATTGCATTTAGGAACAAACCGGGAAAATTAAGAAACACTGCTGTTAATTGATCAATTCTGATATCTCTTTTTCAAATTCCTCAAATGTTTTTCCCCCGGTAAAATATTTTACCCGCTTTCCGCTTGTATCATAAATAAAGGTTGCCGGTACCGTTCCACTCCATCCGGGTTCCAGATTTGTTATAAATTTATCCTGATCGTTTTCAGCATTTACATAATTATTAAATTTAATATTAAGTGAATCAAGAAATGGTTTTATTTTGCTTTCAACTTCATCAGGATAATCAACACTTAAGCCTATAAATTCTATTTGATCATTATATCTTTCATGCAGTTTATTTAAAGCAGGAAATTCTTCTCTACAAGGAATACACCAGGTTGCCCAGATATTTAACAGAAGGTATTTTCCATTCCTGTTTTTTATCAGACTGTTTAATTTTTTAATTCCGATGGACTCTACTGCCAGATTCTCAACATTAAAATCCTTTCCTTGCCCGTAAACCGGATCGATACCAATTAATAGAATAAATATTATAATTAAAGGACTTATAAAATTTTTCATACTAGATTCTTTTAATCGAGCAGCCGAATGCTTTTGTTTGGGGATTACTAACTTCCTTACCAGCTAAAATCTCATTGAGAGCTTTACGTAGGTCTTTTGATGTTATTTCAGATTCCCTTTGAGAGTTATCAATGCGTCCATGATAAAGTATACTCAAATTCTTATTAAGAATATAAGCTTCGGGGGTATGGGAAGCTTCAAACATGTCTGCAATAACATTTCCCTCATCTTTCAAAATGGTAAAGTTTAAATTTTTTTCTTTGGCATGTTCTTTAATCTCAGCCACACTTTCAGATTTGTTGGAATTTATACCGAGTAAAGCGACATCCTTATCTTTATAATCTTCAAATAATTTTTCCATTCTAGTATTATATGCGTTAGATACAGGACAACGTGTAGCAACAAATATTATCACGATGGCTTTGGAGTCTTTATAATCAGAAAGTGAATGTTCATTGCCGAGGTAATCTTTTAGAGTGAAATCTTTAACACTTTCCACGTTTCCCAATCCATAAATAAAACCCAAACCAATGAATATAACCAGTATAATCAAAATAGTTTTCAGAATATTTTTAATCATCATTTTTATGCCTCCTTATTTTGGTGATATATTTTATTAGAAGATTAAAATTCTGTGTAACCAAAACAAGGTAAAGAAAAAGGGCTTTAAGAAATTAGGGGAACGAATCAAAAGTTTTGTTCGGGGATTATTTCAATAAAAGCATCATTTTAGTTTCTATATGTTTACCCGATGTTAATCGATAAAAATACATTCCGCTTGGTAATCCGTTAGCATTAAACTTAATTTCATAATCACCAGCAGGTTTATATTCATCAATTAGAGTCGAAACTTCGTTTCCAAGCAGATCAAACACCTTCAGAGACTGAATATCACTTTCAGGTGATTGCCAACTGATTGTGGTATTAGGATTGAATGGATTGGGATAATTCTGACTAAGGTAGTAGTTATCAGGTGAAGAAACATTTACATAAGCGATATTTGAGTATTTATAAGTGCCATCGTTATCAATTTGCTTTAACCTATAATTGTATGCGCCGGTTTTAACAATATTATTGTCTGTAAAGTTATAATATTTGGGTGAGTTGGAATTTCCATTACCTTCAACAAATCCAA
>JAJDNK010000304.1 GCA_022340715.1 bacterium BMS3Abin03
GCGTCCTGTGTCATCTTAATTACCACATCCCTTTTTTCTGCTAAAGATTTGCCGTAGTTTTCATTTGCAAATTTGCCCATTATGTGAATATCGGAGGTACCGATAAAGGTGTGAATTCTGAATCTATTTGCATCTTTCAGAGCTTTGTAAGCCGAATTGATATCCTGCTCTTTGGCTCTTGCAAGTCCTGCAACTATACAGTTTACTTCCGAAGAAATTGCTTTGACAGCATCGAATTGTGATGGGGAAGAGACAGGAAAACCTGCTTCAATAATATCGACATTGAGTCTTTGAAGCTGGCGCGCAATTTCAATTTTTTCAGGAACATTTAACGATGCGCCGGGGGATTGTTCCCCGTCTCTTAACGTTGTGTCGAAGATTACTATTTTGTTATTCACTTTTGTACCTCGTGTAATTTAATATTCACAATTTATTGTTGAATTATTTTTCGCATTCACTTTATAATTAATATTTCTTACCAACTAACAGGGCTAATTCACGCCATTTCCAGTAACAGTCAACATCGGAAAAACCAATTGCATTCAGCCATTTAAGCTGTGTTTCAACATCGAGTAAAATGTTAGAATCATCTTCATCTACATCAAGTATCTCAAAAAACTTTTTATGAAGATTTTCCGTTGGGGATGAAACGTGTTCCAGGTTGCAAAACACTCCGTCTTTTTCTAAGATGTTCCAGATCTCTTCATATAACTTATATTTTCTATCATCGTCAACATGATGTATAGCAAAACTCGATATAACCACATCGAAACTCTCAACCTCAAATTCTAAAGGATCATTCAGATCGTGCTCAACTATGGTTACTCTGTTTTCACCTTTATATTTTTCTCTTAATTGTTCAAGCATTGCTGACGAAAAATCCAGAGCAACTCCAGATGCTGCAGGGCATTTCATTAAACACAGATCCAATAATCTTCCATTACCTGATCCGATGTCCAAAATTCTTTTGGAATCAGGTTTGATTTCTTCAAGTAGAACAGATTCACCTTCCGTCCGATGAGGAATCTTATCTGCTCTTCTTAAATAACTTAATACGTGTTCTGTTGAGCTCCAATCATTCATATCAATACACTATAATGTGAAAACACCAAGCGCCTGCTCATCATAAATGGTATTAAAGTTTTCGATGACCTGGTCTTTCATCTTTGTCGTTGTTACTGAAGACTTGCCCGACTGATTTATATCAGGAGTTCTGTAACCATCGCTGAGCGTTCTTGAAATAGCTTCTTCAATTATATCAGATGCTTTATTCATCTGGAAAGAATGTGCAAACATCAAAGCAACAGACGAAATAGTTGCAAGCGGATTTGCTTTTTCCTGTCCTGCAATATCCGGCGCACTTCCATGAACCGGTTCGTACATTGCATATTTACTTCCAAGACTTGCAGAAGGAAGCATTCCAAGACTACCTGTTATCATTGATGCAATATCAC
Source organism: bacterium BMS3Abin03 (assembly GCA_022340715.1). GTDB lineage: Bacteria > Bacteroidota > Ignavibacteria > Ignavibacteriales > Ignavibacteriaceae > BMS3ABIN03. The sequence continues at coordinate 1,455 of JAJDNK010000304.1, forward strand.
TTAAAATATCACCGAACATATTTTGCGTTAGTACCACATCGAACTGACGCGGATCCCTTACCAACTGCATTGCTGCGTTATCTACGTACATATGTTCCAGTTGAATGTCAGTATATTTTTTGTGTATTTCGTTAACTGTTTTTCTCCAGAACTGCGATGCTTCGAGTACATTTGCTTTATCAACAGAGTGAACTTTCTTACTTCTTTTCTGAGCAACTTTAAAAGCGTATTCTGCAATTCGTACAACTTCTTCCTTTGTATAAATCATCGTGTTGAAACCTTTGTTCTCATCCATTCCGCGTGGTTCACCAAAGTAAACATCGCCGGTTAATTCTCTTAAGATAACAAGATCGGTTCCTTTCAAAACTTCTTCTTTTAATGAGGAAGCATTAATAAGCGCATCATAAATTTTTACAGGACGAATATTTATATAAAGACCGAGTGATTTACGCAGCTTAAGTAAAGCTGCTTCCGGTTTAAGATTCTGCTGAAGGTTATCCCATTTCGTTCCGCCCACTGCACCAAGCAAGACGGCATTGGAATCATAGCAAGCCTGAAGTACGTCATCCTTAATCGGAGTACCGTATTTATCATACGAAACTCCACCAACAAGATATTCCTTAAAATCGAACTCAACGTTGAATTTTTCTCCTGCTAATTTCAAGACATCTACTGCAGCAGAAACTACTTCAGGTCCAATTCCATCGCCGGGAAGAAGTGCTATTTTATATTTCATACACCGACCTCTTCTTTTTTTGGTTTTTGAAGAAGCCAGCTCATCATTTCTCTCAGTTTTGCTCCGACTTTTTCAATCGGATGATTCCTGTTTTCTTCTCTCAGCTTATCCATTTCTTTCTGTCCGCTGTAATATTCATCTAACCATTCTTTAGCAAACTTGCCGGATTGAACATCGGCTAAAATTTGCTTCATAGCTTCTTTTGATTGTGCGTTAATAACTTTACTTCCTCTCGTCATTCCACCGTATTCTGCTGTATCGCTAACAGAATAATTCATTCTCGATAGTCCGCCTTCGTAATAAAGATCAACGATCAATTTCATTTCGTGCATACATTCGAAGTAAGCAAGTTCCGGTGGATAGCCTGCGTTTGTTAAGGTTTCAAATCCCGCTTTAATTAGTTCTGCTGAACCGCCGCAAAGAACAGCTTGCTCACCAAAAAGATCGGTTTCAGTTTCATCTTTAAAATTCGTTTCGATGACGCCAGCTTTTGTTCCGCCAATTCCTTTTGCCCACGCAAGTGCGAAATCTTTTGTATTACCTGAAGGATCCTGGTGAATGGCAATTAAACAGGGTACGCCGCTTCCTTGCAGAAATGTTCTTCTTACAAGATGTCCCGGACTTTTAGGTGCGATCATCATTATGTTAACATCTTCAGGCGGAATTATTTGTTTGTAATGAATATTAAATCCATGACCGAAAGCAAGAGTATTACCGGCTTCTACATAAGGAGCAATATCTTTATCGTAAACCTCTTTCTGAACCTGATCAGGAAGAAGTATCATAATAACATCAGCCCATTTAACCGCATCAGGTACGGTTTTAACTTCAATTCCTGCTTTGACGGCTAAGTCCCATCTCTTACTGTCTTTTCTTAAACCGACTACTACGTTCATTCCACTGTCTTTAAGACTTAATGAATGTGCATGTCCCTGGCTTCCAAAACCAAGAACGGCTATTTTTTTATTTTCCAGATGACTAAAGGAAGCATCATCATCATAATAAACTTTCATTTTTATACCTGTATATTATTTTGTTGAAGTTCTTTTTTATCGCCTTTAACCTGTTCGCCTCTTTTTAATGCAACCGTTCCGCTACGAGCCATTTCTTTAATGCCGTAACCTTCCAAAACATTTACTGCAGCTTCAATTTTATCGGGAGGACCGGTTATTTCAATTGTGATTGTTTTATTATTAATGTCTACGATATTTCCTCTGAAAATATTACTGACACTTATAATATCTGCACGGTTTCCTTTCTGGTAAAATACCGTGATAAGTGCAAGTTCTCTTTCAACTTTTGGTGAGCCGGATAGATCAACTACTTTTATAGTATCGATCAACCTGTTCAATTGTTTAACGACCTGTTCGATGATTTTGTCATCGCCTTCGGTAACTATAGTCATTCGCGATATTTCAGGGGATTCGGTTTCACCGATTGACATACTGTGAACGTTGAAACCTTTACCGCTGAACATCGTTACAACACGATTAAAAGTTCCGAATTGATTTTCAACAAGAACTGATATTGTATGTTTCATAGATTAAATCATCTCCTTTGGATTGAGACGTTTTGTCATCATTTCCTTTATTGTAGCTCCTGAAGGAATTATTGGGAAAACCATATCTTCTTTTTCAACTCTGAACTCAGCCAATGAAGGTCCGTCCTTGATCTGCATCATTTCTTCAAGGATCGAATCAACTTCTTCCGGCCTGTTTGTAAAGAATGATTTCATACCGAATGCTTCTCCAAGTTTCTGGAAATCCGGATTGCTGTCTGAAAGATCTGTAAAGCTGTATTTTTCAGCATGGAATAATTCCTGCCATTGTCTTACCATTCCGAGGAAACTGTTATTTATAATTATGAATTTTACAGGAAGTTTATGGTAAACCGCAGTTATAAGTTCCTGCATATTCATCTGGAAACCACCGTCTCCGCTGATCGAAATAACAGGTCTGTCTTTAATTGCAAACGCAGCTCCAATCGAAGCCGGAACAGAAAATCCCATCGTTCCAAGGCCACCACTTGTTAAGTGTGAGCGGGGATGATTGAATTTATAATATTGTGAAGTCCACATCTGGTGCTGTCCTACGTCTGTTACAATAACAGCTTCACCTTTAGTGAATTCACTGAGTTTTTCAAGAATAAATTCGCTTCTTAATTTTCCATCATGTTTTTCATAATGCAAAGGACACTCTTCCTGCCACTTATGAATTTGTTCCCACCACTCTTCGATTTTTGGCGGAGAAGATATTTCGGCTGCAAGCTCGGCAAGAACATGTTTCACATCTCCGACTATCGGAAGATCTACAACAACATTCTTATCAATGCAGGTTGGATCAATATCAACGTGAATCTTATAAGCACCCGTTGCAAATGCGTCAATTTTTCCTGTAACTCTGTCATCGAATCTTGCCCCGAGTGAAACAAGAAGATCACAATTATTTACGGCCTGGTTAGCCCAGTAAGTTCCATGCATTCCAAGCATTCCAAGTGATTGTGGATCACTCATTGGAAAAGCTCCAAGTCCCTGCAATGTCATTGTTACGGGAAGATTATTTTCTTTTGCCAATAAATGCAATTCACGATAACCACCAGACATTATCACCCCGCCACCAACATAAAGCAATGGGCGTTTTGCTTTTCTAATTCTTTCTGCTGCCTTTTTTATCTGGTTTTGATGACCTAATAAATTCGGCTTGTATCCGCGCATCTCAACTTTTTCAGGGTACTCAAATTCACATACGGAATTAATAACATCTTTAGGGAGATCGACTAAAACGGGACCGGGTCTTCCTGTTGATGCAATGTAAAAAGCTTTTCGGATTGAAGAAGCTAATTCACTAATGTCCCTTACGAGAAAATTATGTTTAGTAATTGGTCTTGTAATTCCGACAATATCTGCCTCCTGGAAAGCATCATTTCCAATAAGATGAGTCGCAACCTGACCGGTAAAAACAACTATCGGAACCGAATCCATATAAGCATCTGCAATGCCGGTTACTGTGTTTGTTGCTCCAGGTCCTGATGTTACTAAAACAACGCCGACTTTGCCTGTTGCTTTTGCATATCCTTCAGCCATGTGAGTTGCTCCTTGTTCATGGCGCACAAGAATATGTTTCAGGAAATCTACATCGTATAGCTTTTCGTAAATTTTTAGTGTAGCGCCGCCGGGATATCCAAATACTATTTCTACTTTTTCCCGCTTCAAACATTCGAAAAATATTTCCGCACCTGACATTACGGGTTTGGTCTCTTTCATACTGTTTCCTTTCTAACTTCTTGTTTACCTGGAATTTTTAAAATTGCACCTGTACTGGCTGATGTAACCATTTGTGTGTATCTGCCGAGGTAACCTTTTGTAATCTTTGGTTCGAAATCCGGCAGAAGATCGAGTCTTGTATTCATTTCATCATCAGTCAGATTTACAAATAATTTTTTATTTGGAATGTCTATTGTTATCATATCACCGTTTTGCAATGCAGCGATTGGTCCCTTATCTGCAGCTTCGGGAGAAACATGCCCGATGCAGGCTCCTCTCGTTCCACCGGAAAATCTACCATCCGTTATTAACGCTACTTTATTGCCGAGTCCCATTCCCATAATTGCACTTGTTGGCGAAAGCATTTCCGGCATTCCCGGTCCGCCTTTTGGTCCTTCGTACCTGATAACAACAACATCACCGGGTTTAACTTTTCTGTTTGATATTCCGGCTAATGCTTCATCCTGAGAGTTGAAAATATTTGCTGGTCCGGTATGAACCAACATTTCAGGATCGACAGCACCTGCTTTTACTACTGCTCCGTCTGGAGCCAAATTTCCAAAGAGAATTGTGAGTCCGCCTTTTTTTGAGTAAGGATCTTCTATTGATCTGATTACATCTCTGTTTTTTACTTCTGATTCAAAGATATTTTCGCCAATTGTTTTTCCAGTTACAGTTGGACGTGAAAGATCAAGCACGCCATCACGTTTTGAAAGTTCGTGTAATATTGCTGAAATACCACCAGCCGCATCAACATCTTCCATATGAACATTTTTCGTAGCCGGGCTAACTTTGCAGATGTATGGAACCCTTTCTGCAAGATCGTTCAATTCGTGAAGATCAAAACCCATTTCTGCTTCGTTTGCAATTGCGAGAGTATGAAGAACGGTATTCGTACTGCCGCCCATTGCCATATCGAGTGCAAATGCATTAAGAAATGTTTCTCTTGAAAGTATATCTCTTGGTTTAATATCTTTTTCAACAAGGTAAAGAATTTGTTTGCCGGCTTGTTTTGCAAGCTCTTGTCTTTTAGGATCTATTGCGAGGATCGAACCGTTACCCGGAAGCGCAAGTCCCAATGCTTCCATCAAACAGTTCATCGAGTTTGCAGTAAACATACCGGAACATGAGCCGCAGGAAGGGCAACCAAAATCTTCAAGCTCTTTTAACTGGTCATCATTTATTTTACCGGATTGGTACTCACCGACACCTTCAAAAACGGAAATCAAATCTACTTTTTTGCCGGAAGGTGTAAGACCGGCTTTCATTGGTCCGCCGGAAATAAAAACAACCGGGATATTAACACGAACTGCCGCCATTAACATACCAGGGACTATTTTATCACAGTTTGGAATGCAAACTATTCCATCGAGACGATGAGCTTCAACAACAGTTTCTACACTGTCTGCAATAAGTTCGCGGCTTGCAAGAGAATATCTCATTCCAATGTGTCCCATTGCAATTCCGTCATCAACACCTATAGTGTTAAACTCGAAGGGGACTCCGCCTGCTTCGCGTACGGCTTCTTTTACAACTTTGCCAAATTCCTGGAGGTGAACATGACCGGGGATAAGATCTATATAAGAATTGCAGATTCCAATGAAAGGCTTATTAAAGTCTTCATCACTTTTAACAACGCCTGTGGCTTTCAAAAGACTTCTGTGAGGAGCCTTATCAAAACCTTTTTTTATTAAATCAGATCGCACAACTTCCTCTGAAAGATTAATAAAAACTAATCTTCAGATATTACTCAGGGATCAGGTCAATCCTTGATCTTGTTAATGTATTTGAATTTTAGTCTTAGTTCGATTCAGGGATTGACCTTCATTATGTTAACCTAGGATAATTCCTAGGATGCTAATAATGATAGTAATCCCTAGAATGATATCTAAAGAAAGGACACCATTCGAATTCAACACAACAACACGATTGCCGCTATGGGGTAAAGCAGCTATTAGACTTGTGGTTCTATTTTTTATCGTATTGTACATATGTTGTTCAAATATTGAATTCGAATATAAACCCAGTTATCGGTATTGTCAAGTTAATTATCCAAATATTACGAATTTTTAATAATTAATGTGGGAATTTGATTTATCAAATTCATATTTATAAATATTTTGTAAATTCAATACATCAGATTCTAATTATTAAATCTGGTGTTATTATAATAAACATCACTCAACCAAAGAGCCGGAAAGAAATTATGTTTGTACATTAATAACTAGTACTATCAATCTTAACCTTCCCCCTGAACACCCAGTAAATTGTAAACGTATATGCAAGAACAAAAGGTACACCGATAGCGGCAATTATCAGCATTATGTTTAAAGTGGTTTGTGAGGATGCTGCATTGTAAATCGTTAAGCTGTATTCTGGATTGGGATTTGAGATTACAATATTCGGAAAGATGCCGATTGCAAAGAGAATAAATAATGTAAGAATGGAAAATCCCGATGAAAGAAATGCCAGGAACTCTTTCCCGTGATGAATTTCCCTCGGAATGTTTGCGATGGCCAGCATATTTAATAATGCTACAACATACAAAAACGGTTCACCGATAAAATGTTCTGACATATGCGGATAATAAATCAATGTAGTGGTTGTTAAAACTGCATACATCATCACAAAGAAAATGATTGAGTTGTTTACCCACGTACGAATTTTATTCTGAAGTTCACCTTCGGTTTTCATTGTTGCATAGATCGTTCCGTGCATTATAAATAATGCAACAGTTGTTACGCCAACTAAAATTGAATATGGATTTAGAAGATCAAAAAAACTACCGGCAAATTCTTTATCGGCACCGAGCGGAATTCCTGTAATAATGTTACCGAGTGCAACTCCCATTAAAAATGCGATAAGAATGCTCGATACACTGAATGAGATGTCCCACCATTTTCTCCACCATTTCATCTGTTGCTTGCTGCGGAACTCAATGGCAACAGCTCTGAATATCAGAACAAATAGAAGAAACATAAACGCTGTGTAAAATCCTGAAAACACAGTTGCGTAAACATCCGGGAAAGCCGCAAATAAAGCACCGCCGCCTGTAACGAGCCAGACCTCATTTCCATCCCAAACAGGACCGATAGAATTTAAAATAACTCTTCTGTCTTTATCATCTTTTACAAGTAAATAAAATGCACCTACTCCAAGATCGAATCCATCGAGAATCGCATACCCGGCTAGCAAAACACCTATGAGAATAAACCAGATTGTATTTAGATCGAGTGTGAATTCCATAATATTAATTTCTAATCTGAACCAATAACGTGTTTTTGATGACCATAAACCATCGAGCTTTTATCAATTTCTTCCGGTCCCGCTTTGATTTTTTCATTTAAGAGATATATGAATAGAACGAACAGAAGAGCATAAATGATTATAAATAATATTAAAGAAAACAAAACCTGGTTAGCTTCAACTGCTTTTGAAAGTGCTTCGGAAGTTCTTAATAAACCGTAAACAATCCACGGCTGTCTTCCAACTTCAGCGGATATCCAGCCAAGCTGGTTTGCTATCTGTGGAAGTAAAACTGAAAATACTAGAATGTATAAATACCATTTCTTTTTAAATAATGATCCTCTCCACCAGAATAGAAGTCCTAAAAGACTGATTGTTATTAAAGCAAATCCAATTGCAACCATGAAATGATAACTCTGAAAAACTATATTAACCGGTGGTTTGTCTTCAGGTTTGAAGTAATTCAATCCTTTTACTTTGTAATCCGGATTTCCACTGATTAAAATGCTTAAAAGCTTTGGAATAGCAACACTGAATTTTACTTCCTGATTATGTTCATCAACCCAGCCGAATAAATACATTGGAGCGGGAGCAAGTGAATCGAAATGTGCTTCATAGGCAGCTAACTTTGCCGGCTGATTTTCACTCACACCGATTGCACTTCTATCGCCGGTAAATAACTGGAATAAAGAAGCCAAAACAGCTAATGTTAAGGCGATCTTAATTGCCTTCTGTGAAAGTTCGATATGTCTTTTTTTAATTAAGTAGAATGCACTTACGCTCAAAACAAAAAAAGCACCTGCTAGCCATGCCCCGGATAAAACGTGCAACAATCTATCAACAGAAGAGGGATTAAAAATCATATCCCAAAAATTCGTTACTTCAGCACGTGCATTTAATCCTTCGCCAACGATATGAAATCCCGCCGGTGTTTGCTGCCAGGAATTTGCCACAACAATCCACACTGCACTTAGCATCGATCCCAGTGAAACCATTATAGTTGAAAGGAAATGAACTTTCGGTCCTACTTTGTTCCAGCCGAAAACAAGAATTGCCAGGAAACCGGATTCAAGAAAGAAAGCAAAAATTCCTTCTGCTGCTAAAGCACTTCCAAAAATATCTCCAACGTAACGGGAATATGTTGCCCAGTTAGTACCGAATTCAAATTCCATTACGATTCCGGTTGCAACACCAACGGCAAAGATCAAAGCAAAAATCTTAACCCAGAATCTCGTTAACTTTTCGTATTCTGGATTTTTAGTTTTCAGAAATAATCCTTCCATGATTACCAGAAGGACTCCAATTCCAATGCTTAGAGGCGGATAGATATAATGAAATGCAATAGTAATTGCGAATTGTAAACGTGAAAGAATTTCTACATCCATAAATGATTCAGGTTTGAACTGAGTTATTCAGAAATTCAAAATGCAAAATATTCATACATTAAAACTATTTTATTATGTTCAATAATAAAAATTGGTTGAAACAAATATCGATTATATCACAAATCTATATTAATCATTATAATATTTAGTCCCGTAATAGCTTGTAATAGAGGTTTTTTTGCAGGTAGATAACAATATTAACTGATAGTTAATTATTTCCCGGGTATTATTAAAAATTAAAATTTCATAGTAGGAAAGATATTTTTCTTGATATTTATTAATCAAATTTGGAAACTACCTTATTAAATAATCCCAATTTTTATCGGGAGTATATTAACACTATAGGGGTAAATAATATGGAAGATTTTGACAAAGTCGTTTATAATGATGTTGTAGTTATAGTAATTAATTTAAGTCGCGGAACATTGAATGAGTGCCGAAGATTGGGGAACCTTCTGGATGATGAAATTGTAAGTGGATGCAAAAAATTAGTTGTAGATCTGGGGCAATGCGAATTTATTGATTCTTCTTTTATAGGAACCCTTGTTATTCAACTTAAAAGGATAAAAGAGCAAGGTGGAAATCTAAAACTCGTTTTACCTACGATTCAAAGGGGGGTAATTTTTGCTGTTACAAATACTCTCGGATTCTTCGAAACATATAAATCCAGAAAAGAAGCTGTTGATAGTTTTTCATCCTAATAAATTTGATTTTGTGTTTACAAATACGATTTGAAATAAAAAAAGCCGATGATTTATCACCGGCTTTAATATTAATAAATCGGAAATTATCAGAATTCAAGTTTCTTCTTATACTTAATTGAATACTCATACACAAGAGCACTTGCAACAAATATAGAAGAATAAGTTCCTATAATTATTCCAAAGAAAAGTGTGAATGCAAAAGCTCTTAAAACCTCACCACCGAATATCAATAAAACAAATACAGTTAATAACGTTGTGCCACCGGTTAAAACTGTTCGGCTCATAGTCTGGCTAATGCTTGTATTAATGATTTCATTAATTGGTTTCGTTTTATGAATCTTAATATTCTCTCTTATTCTGTCAAATACAATAACTGTATCGTTAATCGAATAACCGATAAGTGTGAGGAAAGCTGCCACAATTGTAATATCAATCTCAAGATTTAATCCCGGTACCAAACCGTACAATAAAGAAAATAATCCAAGTGTAATTAATGTATCGTGGAATAAAGCAGTTACAGCTCCGAATGCAAAAATGAATTTGAACCTGAAACCGAGATAAACGAGAATAACAAGCAAAGCAAAAAAGATAGCAAGTACAGCATCTCGCTTTAATTCCGCACCAATTTTAGGACCGACAATATCTTCTTTAAGTACGATAAAGCTATTGTCCTTAATTTTTTGGTTGAGATTTTCCTTTATCCAGTCCGCTATTCCGGCTCTAACGACCATCTGGTTGTTAGTGGGTTCTTCCGATACTTTCCCAGACTGAAATCCTGCCGCAAAAAGTGCATCGATGACATCATCGGTAGTGTCTTTATTCGCAAACTGGTAAGTAACAGAATTCGCTGTTGAATCTACTATCTTTTTATCGAGCCCGGGAAATTTCTTTTCAATTTCATTACTGATATAACTTACAACTCTTGGGAAAATATTTGTTGGTATTACCTGCTCTTCTGTTCTGATCATTACACCGGTTTCACCACCGAATGTTTTTACTTCCATATTTCCGAGTCCTATATTTTCGACATCGGTTCTTACATTTCCTATATCAACAGGCTTATTAAATTGCAAAACGATCTCGGTACCGCCTTTGAAGTCTATACCGAATTGAAATCCTCTTATTATCGCACTAATAAGACCCAAAACGAAAAGACCGGTTGAAAGTATATAAGCAATATTTTTTTTACTTATAAAATCGTAATTAAGATTTTCAAATATTCGCATTTTGTAAAATTGCTCCTTAAAGCGTTAAAAAATTAACCGACAGTTACCTTTGCACCTTTTGCTGTCATAATATCCATTATAAGTCTAGTAACAAGAAGTGCGCTGAATAAACTTGCTGCAATACCTATCATTAATGTTAATGCAAAACCTTGTACAGGTCCTGTTCCAAACTGGTAAAGAATAATTCCGGTAAAGAATGTAGTGATGTTTGAGTCTATGATGGCTGAATAAGCTCTCGAGAAACCGCTGTCAATCGAAGCTTTCATAGTCTTACCGGTTGAGAGTTCTTCACGTATCCTTTCAAAGATCAGCACATTCGCATCTACAGCCATACCTATAGTTAAGATGATACCCGCAATACCGGGTAAAGTTAATGTTGCTTTGAACCCGGCAAGTACACCAAGAATAAATAAAATTGTAAAAGTGAGAGTAGCGGCTGCAACGGTTCCGGCTTTCCTGTAGTACAGTATCATAAAAAATCCAACAAGCAGGTAACCGATTAAAACAGAAGTAAATCCTTTGTTAATTGAATCCTCTCCCAATGAAGGTCCTACTGTTCTTTCTTCAATTATATCGACAGGAGCTGGTAACGCACCGGCTTTCAGAACTATCTCAAGAAGTTTTGCCTCTTCCATATTTGCCATTCCCTCTATCTGCGAACGTCCGCCTGTAATTTTATTTCTTACAGAAGGTGCTGAGAAAACAACACCATCAAGCATAATTGCAATCCGTTTACCAACATTCGCCCCGGTAATTCTTGCCCAGTCTGTTGCACCTTCGCTGTTCATAGTCATATTTACTATAGGTGTTGAAGAAGTAGGATCGATATTTGCCTGAGCATCTGTAACAACTCCACCGGTAAGTTCCGGTTCTTTGTTAGTCAGGTATAAATTATAAAAGTCTTTTCCGTTTTCTGTAGCATTCGGAACAGGCTTGGCTCCGAATACGAATTCTACATTATTAGGAATAGCTTTTTGAACTTCTGGCAGGCTAAGCCAGTATTTCACTTTATCTCGCTCATCCTCCCTGACGTACATTGCATAATAATCCTGGTTCCCTGTATAGTGAACAGCATAGGTGAACGGATGCTGCTTTATAAGTTCTTCCTGTGTGGGTTGAATATCACTTGAATCAACATCGGAAACAGATGAATCTTTTTCAACTCCCGATGTATCAGGATTATTTTCCGAATTCAGTGTTGTATCTTCTGAAACGTCAAGCTTTGAAAGTACGTTGTCAATTTTAAGAAGAATTGGCTCTAAAACTTCTCTATCTTTAACTAACCGGAATTCAAGTAAAGCTGTGCCCTGCAATAATCTTTTTGCTTCTTCTTCCCTTGCGATGCCAGGCAATTCAACTATTATTCTCCGGCTTCCCTGGCGCTGAATTGTAGGTTCTGAAACACCATACTGGTCAACCCTGTTCCTGATGATTTCAAGTGCGCGGGTTACAGCATCTTCAGTATCTTGCTTAAGATCGGAAAGTATCTCACTATCATCCTGCCGTATGTTTCCAAAATACCGGCTGTATCTTATACCGCGCTCCGTTAATTTTCTTCCAACTATATCGACAACAGATTCATCAGAAACAGCAGCTTCTTTTTCTGCCTCGGCTAAAATTTCACGAAACGTATTATCCGGATTGATTGCGAGTTTCGATAATAACTGTCCTGTGTTTACTTCAAGAACAACCCGCATACCGCCCTGAAGATCGAGACCTAGTTTAATCCTTTTTTCACGGTCTTTTGTAATATCAGGATTGGCATTTATTGTACTATCTTCAACAACCTTAAGTAATTTGTTAATTTCACTTGTTGAAAGATTTGGATGTTCTTTTACTAATTCCTGCTTTCTTTCATTAAGAATTTTATCAAGTTTTTGTGTGTTGTTATAGTCGTAATAGGTGGGGAGCAGTAAATAAACCGCTAATACAAGAGCCGCTAAAACAAGAATGATTCGGAATCTGAATTCTTTCATACTATGACTTTTACTAAGTGAGGATAAAATTTAATTAACTGACAAAATTAGGTGTATAGGTTTAGAAAGTCAACAAAATAGCTGTCACATAAGTATTACCCTGATGAATTTGTGATCTGATTTTATCGAATATTCTGTTAATCTTTAAATAGGCTTAGATTAAAGCGATAACCCTGTTTACAAGACTTCCGAACGTATCTTTAACCCTGTTTGCGGTTTCCGTAACTTCTTCATGTGAGAGTTTTGTTGTAGAAATTCCTGCAGCGTAATTCGTTATGCAGGAAATTGATGCCGCTTCCATTCCAAGTGAAAGGGCAAAAATTATTTCATGAACAGTTGACATTCCTACGGCATCACCCCGGAATTTTGCCATCATATTAATTTCTGCAGGTGTTTCGTAGCTTGGACCTTTTGAAAACCAGTAAGTGCCTTTCTTCAAATCGATGTTTTCTTCAACTGCGGCTTGTTTAATAATTTTGTTTAATTGTGAAGAAGTGAAATTGCCAAGGTTATTTTTCACTTCCGCAGATGCAATTCCTATAATGTCGGTTAATTCTTTTTTAATGTTTACACCGTTAAAAGATTCAGCAAGCATCAGATCGCCGGGAGAATAGTCTTTTTTGATTCCACCAGCAGCATTCGTAAAGATTATTTTGTTGCAACCGAGTTTATAAGAAATAAAAACAGGAAGAATGCACTCATAAATTTTGTAACCTTCATAAAAATGAATTCTTCCTTTAAAGAGAAGCAGCTTCTTATTTTCGCTTTCAACAAATATAATTCTACCTGAATGTCCCTCAACAGTTGATGGCGGATAACCGGGTAGATCAGTTGTAGATATTGATTTGACGATATTCAAAGTTTCGGCGAAATCACCAAGACCGCTGCCGAGAACAATCGTAACCTGGGGAGTGAAAGGAACAATTTTATTGAGATAATTTATTAAATCTTTGTATTTAAACGCCAGATCGATTTTCATTTAGTCTATAATATAAGTGTTAAATAATTGCTTATCCATTTGGCTCTTCTATTTTTTTACCTGAAACTTAATGCCTTTTTCTATTATATTTCCATCTCTTTTTACTAACTTAAATTGTTAAGAAATAATTATAAATCATTTAAATACAGGTATAAAATGTTTAAAACTATTACAAAACTTTTTGTTCTTGTTGTTTCATTGAGCTTTTTAAGTAGCGGAAATATAATGGCAGAAGAAGAAGGAAATGGAGTTAAAGGATTTAATAGAAGCAACATGGATACAACAGTAAGTCCTGCAGTTGATTTTTATCAATACGTAAATGGAACCTGGGTTAAAAACAATCCGGTACCGGATGAGTATAGTATCTGGGCAACTTTTACCCAATTAGCTGAAGAGAATTATAAGGT
>JAJDNK010000098.1 GCA_022340715.1 bacterium BMS3Abin03
GCTCCTTAACAATTCATGCAACTTGATGTCTAATTCTGTCGGTTTGTGCCTGCTGTCGATCAGATGGAAAGCCAAATTAATTCTATTCGATTTAAGAATAAATCCAGAAACTAATTTTCCCCAATAAGCTCTTTCTTTCAAGCTCGTTTTAGCATAGCCGTAGCCGGGTAAATCCACAAGATAAAATTTGTCGTCCACGTTATAATAATTTATTGAACGTGTTTTCCCCGGCGATGAACTTATTTTTGCGAGATTTTTTCTTCGGAATAAGGAGTTAATAAAAGAAGATTTGCCAACATTCGATCTTCCACAAAGAATTATTTCAGGTAATGATTTTCCCGGAATATCTTTTAATTGGAATACTGATCTTTCGAACTGAACTTTTTCGAACATAATAAAAAAGAGTAACCGGAATACCGGTTACTCTCTTTCTGATAAATATTAAAAATATTTTATTCTTCTTTTTTCTCTGAAGATTCAGCAACAACCTGAGCTTCTTCCATCTCTGCCTGTTCTTCAGCTTCTTTCTTTTTCTTTGCTTTTGTTTCTTTCTCTTCCTTTTTCTCTTCAGCTTTAGCAGTTATAATATCGTTATAATCAACCAGTTCAATAACAGCCATCGAAGCTGCATCGCCAAGCCTGTTGCCAATTTTAACAACACGTGTATAACCGCCGGGTCTGTCTCCGATTTTAGGAACGATCTCAGAGAACAATTCTTTTACAGCTTCTTTATCCTTAATGTAATCCATGACCTGTTTTTTTGAATGGAGATCATCCTTTTTAGCTTTTGTAATCAACTTCTCAACAAAACCGCGTGTTTCTTTTGCCTTAGCAAGAGTTGTTTTTATTCTTTTATGTTTAAGAAGAGCAGTAGCCAGAGAGATCATAGTAGCTTTCCTGTGACTTGCGGTTCTTCCTAATTTTCTTCCTTTTACCTTATGTCTCATTTATCAACCTTTAGCAATTTCTAATTTGTTTCCGGTTCCTGTTTTAAGTATTTATCGACGTCCATACCAAAGTCTAATCCCATACTTTCAACAATATCCATTAATTCAGCAAGAGATTTTCTTCCAAAGTTTCTGAATTTAAGCATCTCGCTTTCATCTTTACGGACAAGATCACCGAGCGTTTTGATATTAGCTGCCTTTAAACAATTATGGGACCTGACACTTAATTCAAGTTCTTCAACATTAGTTGTAAGAATTTTCCGGATTCTTTCAGCTTCGGTATCTTTAGGACTAACCTGTTGTTCTTCTTCCTGTTCAATATCAAAATTAATGAACAACTGGATATGCTCCCTCATAATTTTAGCTGCCTGGGTTAAAGCATCATCCGGTGTAATCGATCCGTCGGTTGTTACTTCAACGGTTAATTTTTCAAAATCGTTTTTATCGCCGATTCTAACATTTTCCACATCAAATTTTACATTTTTAATAGGTGTAAAAATTGAATCAATCGGAATAACTCCTATTGTTTGATCCGGATCGACATTTTCACCAGATGGAACGTATCCTGTTCCTTTACCAACTCTTAACTCAACATCAAATTTTGCATTCTTGTTTAAAGTTGCAATGTGAAGATCAGGATTAAGTATTTCTATTTCATTACTGGCTTTCTGAATATCTTCTGCGGTCCAGATTCCCTCACCATTAAACGAAAGAGTTACTTTTTCAGGTTTCTTTGCCAGCAGTTTTAGCCTAACCTGTTTAATGTTAAGAATAATTTCAGTAACATCCTCTACCACTCCTTCAATCGATGTAAATTCATGAAGAACTCCGCTGAATTTAACCGAAGTTATAGCGGCTCCAGGCAACGAGGACAATAATACACGTCTCATCGAGTTTCCTAAAGTAACACCATATCCTCTTTCCAATGGCTGAAGAAAAAATCTACCAAATGTATTTGTATAACTAGCTTCGTCAAGAACTACAGCGTCGGGCATCTTTAAATGTGATACACTCATTTATTAATCCTCTAAAATGATTTTAAAAATTTTTATTTAGAGTAAAGCTCAACTACTAATTGTTCGTTTGCATTCAATGGAACTTCTTCTCTTTCAGGTATCTGTACAAATGTGCCCAAAAGATTAGCTTTATCTACAGTTAACCACGAATAAGTACTGTCTTTTACTCTTTTAAGAGAGTCGTGAATTGCATCCAGCTTCTTACTCTTATCTCTAACCTTTATTATATCACCAACACTAAGCGAGTAAGATGGTATGTCTACAAGCTGATCATTTATACTGAAATGCCTGTGTCTGATCAGTTGCCTTGCCTGTTTCCTGGAACCGGCAAATCCGATCCTGTAAACAATATTATCAAAACGTCTCTCAAGCAATTTTACCAGGTTTTCACCTGTAATTCCTTTTTGCTTATTTGCCTTTTCAAAATAGTTTTTAAACTGGGTTTCCAGTAAACCATAAGATCTTTTTATTTTTTGTTTCTCACGAAGCTGAATACCGTATTCGGAAACCTTTGATCTTCTGCTTTGTCCGTGTTCACCCGGCGGATAACTTCGTGATTCAATAGGACACTTTTCTGTATAGCACTTCTGTCCCTTCAAAAACAATTTCTGTCTTTCTCTTCTACATAACTTACAGACTGAATCTGTATATCTTGCCATTAACTATTCTCCGAATTAAAAAATTAAACTCTTCTTCGCTTAGGAGGTCTACATCCATTATGGGGCAACGGAGTAACATCTCTAATCGAACCTATTTCCAGACCAGCAGTATGCAGCGCTCGTATAGCTGCTTCCCTTCCTGAACCAGGACCTTTTACCAAAACTTCAACTTTTCTTAATCCTAAATCATAGGCTTCTTTTGCAGCAGCTTCTGCAGAAATTTGCGCTGCATAAGGAGTGTTTTTTCTTGATCCTTTAAATCCGTTTTTTCCTGCTGAAGACCAGGAAATCGTATTCCCGTAAATATCAGTAAGAGTTACGATTACATTGTTAAATGTAGCTTTAATGTGAGCTACACCGTTTGTATCAACCTGTGTTTTTTTCCTGCTTCTTTTTAATCCTTTAGCCAATTACATTACCTCCGGTCAATAAAAAATTAATTACTTCTTAGTTGGTGCTTTTTTCTTACCGGCAACGGTCTTTCGTTTACCTTTCCTGTTACGCGCATTCGTTCTTGTCCGTTGTCCTCTTACAGGTAAACCGCGTCTGTGCCGTATACCTCTGTAAGATCCGATATCCATAAGCCTTTTTATATTTTGCTGTACTTCCGAACGAAGAGCACCTTCTACCTTATACTCGGAAGTGATTATTGCTCTAATAGCACCAACATCTTCCTCAGTAAGATCACCGACTTTTTTATTCGGATCAACTTTTGCTTTTTCAAGAATATCTACTGAAACAGTCGGACCAATTCCGAAAATATATCTTAACCCAAACAATACTTTTTTATTTTTGGGTAAATCGACACCTGATATACGAGCCAATTATCTACTCCTTATAATTTTTAACCCTGGCGTTGTTTATGTTTTGGATTTTTACAAATCACTCTCACAACACCCTTGCGTTTTATTATTTTGCAATTATCACATATTTTTCTAACAGATGATCTTACTTTCATAGTATCTCCGCTATTTATATCTGTAGGTTATTCTACCTTTTGTTAAATCATATGGAGATAATTCTACCGAGACTTTATCTCCTACTAAAATTTTAATGAAATGCATTCTCATTTTACCGGAAATATGCGCAAGCATTTCATGCCCGTTGTCGAGCTTTACTTTAAACATAGCATTCGGTAACGTTTCAGTAACTATGCCATCTATTTTTATTGGTCCTTGTTTAGCCATTAGCAAACAGTTAATATTTTCGGTGAATTTCCATTTACTAATATTGTATGTTCAAAATGTGCTGAAGGTTTACCATCAGCTGTTAATATCGTCCAGCCGTCTTTATTAGTTAACACCTGATATTTGCCTGCATTCACCATTGGTTCGATTGCCAGAGTCATACCATTTTTTAATTTGGCTCCTGTTCCCTTTTTTCCAAAGTTCGGAATCGAGGGTTCTTCGTGAAGATATTTTCCAACTCCATGACCACATAAATCGCGAACGATAGAAAAACCGTTTTCTTCAACGTAAGATTGTACTGCAGCCGAAATATCATGAACCCGATTACCCTCTAAAGCTGAGTTAATACCTTCATAGAGAGATTTCTCAGTAATATTCAGAAGTTTTTCTTTTTCAGCCGAGACCTCACCAACAGCAACCGAAATTGCAGCATCGCCGTAATAATCATTTTTAAGAACACCAACATCCAGTGAAATAATTTCACCGATTTTTAAAGCTCTGCTTCCGGGTATTCCGTGTACCACCTCATCATCTACGGAAGTACAAACGGAACCGGGAAATCCCGGAGCACTACCTTGAGTATAGCCTTTAAAAGCCGGAATTGCATTGTTACTTTTAATGTAATCTTCTGCAATTCTATCAAGTTCTAAAGTTGTAATCCCCGGTTTTACATTGTTCTTCAATAACTGAAGAGTTTCTGCAACAATTTTGCAGCTTTCTTTAATAAAATCTATATCTTTTTTAGTCTTTATAATTATCACAAAATCTAATACCTGCGAGCACGCAACTTTCCGGTTTTCATAAATCCATCGTAATGTCTCATCAGCAAATGAGACTCAATTTGCTGGAGTGTATCTAATGCAACACCAACAACAATCAGCAAACTTGTACCGCCAAAGAAACTTGCAAACTGACCAGAAACACCCATACCCGAAACAAATGCCGGAAGTATGGCTACAATTGCCAGGAAGATAGAACCGGGCAAAGTAATTTTCGTTAAGATGTTATCAATAAATTCCGAGGTTTGTTTACCGGGACGTATACCGGGAATAAATCCTCCCTGCTTCTTCATATTGTCTGCAACATCTTTTGGATTAAATGCAATAGCTGTATAAAAATATGTAAAGAACACTATCATTAAGGCATATACAACCGAGTAAACAGGAGACGTATATATAAAATAACTAGATAGAGTCTGAAGAAATTCGTTGTTAGGGAAAAACGAAAGCACCGTATTCGGGATAAACATAATTGCCTGGGCAAATATGATCGGCATAACTCCAGCGGTATTTACCCGAAGTGGAATATACTGGGTAACGCCTCCATATACTTTTCTTCCGACAACTCTTTTTGCATATTGAACAGGAATTCTTCTTGTACCTTGGGTTACAAGTACAACACCAGCAATAATAAAGAACATAAAAACGAGAATAATAATTTCAACAATTATCGATCTCTGTCCGGCATCAATTAACCGGATTTCATCAAAAATAGCATAAGGCAACCGGGCAATAATTCCTATAAAAATTATCAGTGAAATTCCGTTACCGATACCTCTCTCAGTAATTTGCTCACCCATCCACATCATAAACACAGTACCCGAAGTAAGTATCATAATCGTTGTAAGAACCCAGCCAATACCTCTAACAGGGTCAGGAACAATCGGCAAACCCTGAACCTGAAGGTTTAATAATCTAACCGTGACACCCCATGCCTGCAAAGCTGAAATTAAAACAGTTCCATACCTTGTAAGCTGGGTTATCTTTTTTCTTCCCTCTTCGCCTTCCTGCTGTAACTTCTGAAAATACGGTACAACCGCCCCCATCAACTGGAGAATAATAGATGCCGAGATATAAGGCATAATACCCAAAGCAAAGATTGCAGCATTATGAAAAGCGCCACCAACAAACAAATCATAAAGTGCAAATAAATTATCAGACGATTGATTTTGCATGCTCTCTGTTAAGAGAGTAGCATCAACGCCGGGTATTGTTATATGAGCACCTAACCGTACAATAAAAAGCAGCGCCAGCGTATAAACGATCCTTTGACGCAGCTCGTGAATCTTAAATATATTTCTGAATGTATCTGTAACTTTCGACATAAAACAAGATTAAATCTTTTTTATTGAGCCGCCTGCAGCTTCAATTTTTTCTTTAGCTTTGCCACTGAATGCATGAACTTCCAGGTTCACTTTTGCTTTAAGTTCACCTTTAGCAAGAACCTTAATTGGTTGTTTAGCACTGGAAACCAAGCCTAAACTCTTTAATGATGCAGCATTAAGAACATCATTTCCCAGTTTTTTTTCATCAGCTACTCTTTGCAAAGAATTAACATTAACGATCTGGTAACGAGTTTTAAAAATATTTGTAAAGCCGAATTTCGGTGTTCTTCTTTGCAACGGCATCTGTCCACCCTCGAACCAACTTTTTTTGTTGGCACCTGATCTTGACATTTGGCCGTTCATACCGCGTGTAGAAGTACCACCTCGGTTTGAGCCTTCGCCTCTACCAACTCTTTTTCTGTTCTTCCTTGAGCCCTCGGCATATTTTAAATTACTTAGAATATCCATTATACTTTCCGAACTATCCTTTTATTTCTTCAACTTTAACTAAGTGTGTAACTTTATTGATCATTCCTCTTATTTGAGGAGTGTCGTTATGCACTTTTTCCCAATTAGGTCTTCCCAGACCTAAAGCCTTGATTGTTCTTTTCTGAATCTTTGGTCGATCAATAATACTTCTTGTTTGAATTACTTTAATTTTTGCCATCTTATCCTCAAGAGTTAAATATTTCCTGGGTTGTCAATCCTCGTTTCTTCGACATTGCTTTTGCATCAATCTGATCTAATAATCCGTTGAGAGTTGCTTTCACCTGGTTATGAGGATTACTTGAACCAAGAGATTTTGTTAAGACGTCCTGAACTCCTGCTGCTTCAAGCACTGCACGAACACCACCGCCTGCTATTAAACCGGTACCCGGTGAAGCAGGTTTAAGAAGCACACGACCGGCACCATATTTTCCAATAGTCCGGTGAGCAAGAGTACCTTTAATAATTGATACATTTACCAGACTTTTCTTAGCGTCATCAATTCCTTTTGAAATTGCATCGGTTACTTCGTTAGCTTTACCAAGTCCTACACCAACACTACCGTTTCCATTTCCTACTACAACTATAGCGTTAAAGCTGAACCGGCGTCCACCTTTAACAACTTTTGCTACACGGTTAATATGTACAACTTTTTCTTTAAGTCCTTCCAGCTCGGGATTTCTTACGGATTTCAATTATATCTCCAGTACTAATAAATTCTTAAAAAAATTGCTGCCGGGAGAGGATTCGAACCTCTACAGACGCCTCCAAAGGGCGTAGTCCTGCCATTAGACGACCCGGCATTCTTCCACATACTCATTAAAATTTCAGCCCTCCTTCTCTGGCACCGTCAGCAACTGCTTTAACGCGACCATGATAACGATAACCTCCTCTGTCAAATACAACATTAGTTATCTTTTTTTCGATTGCTTTTTTTGCAATCAGGGAACCTACAATTTTACTTTTTGCCACTTTGCCTTCCGAACTCTTTACTTCATTCTGAATTTCCTTTGAAAGCGTAGAAGCCGAAGTTAATGTACTGCCGGTGGAATCATCGACTAACTGAGCATAAACATGATTTAAGCTACGGTAAACAGCCAGTCTTGGTCGTTCAGGCGTACCGGATACTTTTTTCTGAATTCTTAATTTAACTCTCTGACGATTATTTAATTTCGTTTTCATTCTTTTTTCTTAGAAAATAATTTTAACTAAACTAACCAGCGGTTTTACCAGCTTTTCTTCTAATATGCTCGCCGACGTATTTAATACCCTTACCTTTATATGGTTCAGGTTCTCTGAACGATCTTATTTTTGCTGCAACTTGCCCGACTAATTGTTTATCGGCACCTGATACAACAATTTGAGTCTGAGATGGAGTCTCAAAAGTAATTGTTTCAGGTGGCGCAAAATAAATCGGATGAGAATATCCAATATTCAGAAGAAGATTTTTCCCTTTTAATTCGGCACGATATCCAACACCAACAATTTCCAATTCTTTTTTATAAGAAGAATTTACACCTGTTACCATATTTTGTATTAATGCACGTGTTAAACCATGCAAGGATTTATTCTCCTTAGAATCATCCGGTCTGGTTACTGTTATTTCATTATCTTTTATTTCAACCGATATATTCGAGTGAACATTTTGATGAAGTTCACCCTTAGGACCTTTAACTTTCATCAGCTGTCCTTCCTTTGAAACACTTACACCTTTCGGTATCTCTATCGGTTTTTTACCTATCCTTGACAATTTTTTCTCCGTTCAAAATTTTACCATATATAGCAGATAACTTCACCACCGGTAGATTGCTGTCTGGCTTCTTTATCTGTCAGTAAACCTTTGGAAGTTGAAATTACTGCAGTACCCAAGCCATTCAGCACTCTCGGCATCTCCTTTGATTTTCTATAAGTTCTTAAGCCGGGTCGGCTTATTTTTTTTAATCCACTGATAGCAGGAACACCATTATTATACTTCAATAAGACTGTAATTTTATTTTGTTTACGATCTTCTTCAACTTTAAAATCGTAAATGTATCCGCTTTTCTTCAAAATTTCCGTAAGGCCAATCTTCATTTTAGAAGCAGGAATATCTACTCTTACCTTCTTTGCTTTTGAAGCGTTTCTAATTCTCGTTAAATAATCAGATATCGGATCTGTAACGGGCATATATATCTCCTTCTACCAACTTGCTTTTTTTAATCCCGGAATTTCACCACGTAAAGCCATTTCACGCAGTACAAGCCTGGAAACGCCAAATTTACGATGATAACTACGCGTACGCCCGGTAAACATACACCTGTTTTTTAATCTAACAGCAGACGAATTTTTGGGAAGTTTTTGTAACTCCTCGAATTCTCCGGCTTCTTTTAATTCTTTCCTTTTCGCTTTGTACTTTTCGACAAGCATAAGTCGTTTTTCTTGTCTAGCTATTAAACATTTACGTGCCATTAAATCTCCGGTTTAAGCTGATTTAACTTCTTTTTTAATAAACGGAACGCCAAACTCTTTTAAGAGTTCGTAAGCTTCGTTATCTGATTTTGCAGTTGTTACAAATGTAACATCCATTCCCATAATCCTGCTTATCTTATCAATGTCGATTTCCGGGAATATAATTTGTTCTTTTATTCCGAGCGTATAATTACCACGTCCATCGAAAGATTTATCCGAAAGACCTCTAAAGTCTCTAACCCTTGGCAAAGCAACATTAATAAGCCTGTCTAAAAACTCATACATCCTGATCTTACGCAGGGTAACTTTCGCACCTATTTTCATTCCTTCACGAAGCTTGAAATTAGAAATAGATTTCCTTGCCATTCTTACTGATGATTTTTGTCCGGTTATGGCTTCTAATTCTTTTGTCGCTTCTTCCAGCAATTTGGAATCTGCAACTGCAGCACCTACACCCATATTCACAACAATTTTCTCGAGCTTTGGAACCTGCATTACATTTTTATAGCTAAAAGTTTTCATTAAAGCAGGGACTATATTACTTTTATAGTAATCTCCCAGCCTCGATGGAATATTTATTTCTTTAGCTTCATCTTTTTTAGCAGGCTGGTTTTCTGCTTTAGCCTTGGTTTTGCTTTCTTTTTGTGAAGCTGTTTTTTTTGTTTTCTTCTCTGCCATCTTAATAAACAATCATCTTAAATTATTGTATCATTTCGCCGCTAAGCTTGCTTACACGGGCTCTTTTCTTTTTACCGGATTTTTCATCCAGAATAATTTGTGCACCAAGTCTTGTTGGTTCATTAGATTTTGGATCCAGCATCATTACATTTGATGCATTAATAGAAGCCTCTTTTTCCAGAATTCCACCCTGTGGATTTTTCTGACTTGGTTTTGTATGTCTTTTCCTGATATTAATACCTTCTATGATAACCCTGTTATTTTTAGGAAAAACTTTAAGAACCTTCCCGGTTTTACCTCTGTCATTTCCCGAAATAACCATTACCATATCATTCTTTTTAATCTTCATAATCTTTCCAAATGTTATAATACTTCAGGTGCTAATGAAACAATTTTCATAAACTGCTTATCTCTGAGTTCACGTGCAACGGGACCAAAAATTCTTGTTCCTCTCGGTTCATTCTGCGGATTTAATAACACTGCCGCATTTTCATCAAATCGTATATAAGAACCATCGGAACGTTTTACTTCTTTCTTTGTTCTTACTATTACCGCTCTAGATACTTCACCTTTTTTAACTGCGCCATTAGGTATTGCAGTCTTTACGGACACAACTATAAGATCTCCTACACTGGCATACCTTCTGCGGCTGCCACCAAGGACTTTAATGCATCGTACTTTTTTAGCGCCCGAATTATCGGCAACCACTAAATTTGTTTCCTGTTGAATCATCTAACATTTTCTCCTGTAGCAACTATTTGGCTTTTTCAACAATTTCCAGCAGGCGCCATCTTTTATTTTTACTTAACGGACGCGTTTCCATGATCCTCACTTTATCACCGATGTTACATTCACCTTTTTCATCGTGGGCCATTAGCTTTGACGTTTTCTTAAAATACTTTTTATAAATAGGATGAGGAACTTTTCTTTCAATTGCCACAGTAATAGTTTTATCCATCTTATTGCTAATAACTATACCGAGACGGGTTTTTCTTAATCCGCGTTGTTCCATAATTAAGCGTTTTCTCCTTCTTCTTTCTCTTTATTCTCCTCAGCCTGATCTCTTTCATTCAGAATAGTTCTCATTCTTGCAATATCTTTCTTTACAGTTTTCATTTTTGCAGTGTTCGTTAATTCTTTAAGCTGATGTGAAAATCTTAAATCAACAAGATTACTTTCTTCTTCCTCAATTCTTCTTAAGATTTCATCAGTTTTTAATTCTCTTATTTCATGCGCTTTCATTAAATCTTTCCTAAGTAATTATTCGAAATCCGGTCTGGCAGTAATTTTTGTCTTAATAGGCAGTTTGTGCGAAGCAATATTCAACGCTTCTTTTGCCAGTTCTCTTGAAACACCGGCAACCTCAAACATAATTCTACCAGGTTTAACCACTGCTACCCAAAATTCCGGGGCACCTTTTCCTTTACCCATTCTTGTTTCAAGCGGTTTTTTAGAAACCGGTTTATCCGGAAAAATCCTAATCCAGACTTTACCATCTCTTTTCATCTTTCTGCTAAGAGCAACTCGACAGGCTTCAATCTGCCGGCTTGTGATCCAGTGCGGCTCAAGTGCCTTTAATCCAAAATCACCGAATGCAACTGTGCTACCGCGATTGGCTTTACCAGCCATCCTGCCTCTTTGTGATTTCCTGTATTTTACTCTTTTCGGCATTAACATAATTTAATTCTCCGGGATTTTATTCCGTAACTCTTTTACCTAAAATTTCACCGCGGCAAATCCATACTTTTATTCCGATAGCACCATAAATAGTCTCAGCTCGACCAACACTATAATCAATATCCGCTCTAAGTGTATGAAGCGGTATTCTGCCTTCTTTATATTGTTCAGTCCTTGCCATTTCAGCACCGCCGAGTCTTCCTGCACACATAATTCTTATTCCCTCCGCACCCATCCTCATTGCTGCCGTAAGTGCCATCTTCATTGCTCTTCTGAACGATACTCTGCCTTTGAGCTGATTAGAGATATTTTCTGCAACCAGAAAAGCATCTAGCTCCGGTCTTTTAATTTCTGAAATTTGAACTTTAACTTCTTTCGAAGTAATCTGCTTAAGTTCCTGTTCTAACTGTGTGATTTCTTTACCGCTCTTTCCAATTACAACACCTGGTCTGGAAGTGTGAATCGTAAGGATTATATTTTTGGACGTCCTATCTATAATTATTCTTGATATTCCTGCTTTTTTCAACCTGTTACGAATGTATCCACGAAGCTTGTCGTCTTCTTTAATTTTTTGAGCGTAACTTTTACTTTCGTACCAGTTAGATTCCCAGCCTCTGATTATTCCAACTCTTAAACCAATCGGATTTGTTTTTTGTCCCAAAAATATTCTCCTTAATATTATGCTTTACTTGCCACTACTATAGTTAGATGACAAGCCCGTTTTCTAATTCTATAAGCTCTGCCCATAGGTGCCGGTGAAATTCTTTTTAATGTCGGTCCGTTATTCACATAAGCTTCTTTTACAAAAAGATCTTCCGGTTCAACTCTTGTTGAATCATCCTGATTCATCAGGTTAGAAACAGCTGATCTTAAAACTTTTTCAGCATGTTTAGAAGCATGTTTCGTTGAGAAATGTAATACTTCCATAGCCTGATCAACCGACATACCTCTGATCAGGTCGATAACCAACCTCATCTTTCTGGGTGATGAACCAATAAATCTATGTACTGCTCTTGCTTCCATTATAAATAAAACCTTTAATTATTGTACCTTCGCTGCCTTTTCAGCTTTTGTTCCCGGGTGACCTCTGAATATCCTGGTTGGGGCAAACTCACCTAATTTATGACCGACCATATTCTCCGTAATGTAAACCGGCATCATTTTATTACCATTATGAACAGCTATGGTATGGCCAACAAATTCAGGAACAACCATAGAAGCACGCGACCATGTTTTTATAATTTTTTTCTGATTCGTTTCGTTCAGCTTTCTGATCTTTTCCAGAAGCTTATAATTTATATATGGTCCCTTTTTAACTGATCTTGGCATAAAGCACTCTATTTTTTACGTCTTTTAATAATAAATCTGTTTGATTCTTTTTTATGTTTTCTCGTTTTCAAACCTTTTGCTTTTTGTCCCCAGGGAGAAACTGGATGACCACCGCCGGAAGATTTTCCTTCACCACCACCCATGGGATGATCAACAGGATTCATAGCAACACCACGAACGTGTGGTCGTTTGCCAAGCCAGCGTGATCTACCGGCTTTACCTAAACTTATATTCTCTTTTTCCGCATTTCCCATCTGTCCATAAGTAGCTAAACATTCCTGTCTAACCATACGCACTTCACCAGAAGGCATTTTTAATTGTGCATAATCACCTTCCTTAGCCATTACTTGTAATGCTACACCTGCACTTCTTCCGAGCTGTCCGCCTTTGCCAGGTTTAAGTTCTACGTTATGAACAAAACTGCCAAGCGGCATTTCCTTTAATGGTAAAGCATTTCCAACAGATATATCGCTTCCCGGCCCTGAAACAATCTTACTTCCTACTTTTAGTCCGTTTGGTGCAAGAATATATCTTTTTTCTCCATCTGCATAATGTAGTAATGCGATTCTCGCAGATCTATTCGGATCATATTCGATAGAAAAAACTTTTGCAGGTACGCCGGTTTTATCTCGTTTGAAATCTATAATTCTGTACCTTCTTTTATGACCACCACCAATATGTCTTGCTGTAACTCTACCGTGGTTGTTTCTGCCGCCGGATTTTTTTAACGAAGTTGTTAATGATTTTTCCGGTTTTGATCGGGAAATCTCATCAAACGTATAGTTACTTTTGAACCTGGTTCCAGCTGTATTTGGTTTTAATTTTTTAATACCCATTTGTCTTATCCTGTATCAGAACTCTAAACTTCCTCAAATAAATCTATTGTCTCACCTTCACGGAGAGTTACTATTGCTTTTTTGAATCCGGAGGATTTTCCTGAGAACCTTCCGCTTTTTCTAAACTGTGTTTTTACTTTACCTTCACGGTTAATTGTTTTAACAGCTTCAACGTGAACATTAAATTTACTTTCAATAGCTTTTGCTATTTCAATTTTATTTGCTTTCGGATTTACAATAAAACCATACTGCTGATGTTCCGCAGTTAAATCCGACATTTTTTCCGTTATTAAAGGTCTAATCAAAATCTGATGCATGCTAATTCACTACCTCTTTTGAACTCTTAAAAGTTTTTTTAATTGCATCTACAGCACTTTTCTGCAAAATCAACAATTGATTATTTACAATGTCATATGTTGAAGCTTTACTTGCTTCAAGAATATTTACTTTGTTAATGTTCCTACCGGATTTGTAAACTATTTCGTTTTTTTCACCCGTTAGAAGCAAAACCTTTTTACCTTCGGCATCTAGTGCCTGAAGAATTTTGTTAAATTCTTTTGTTTTAGGTTCTTCAAAAGAAAAATCCTCAATCACTAACAGTTGATTATCCTTTGCTTTATAACTCAAAGCTGATTTCCTGGCTAACCTTTTAACTTTTTTAGGTAAATCCTGTCTGTAATTTCTTGGTCTGGGACCAAAGATGGTACCACCGCCAATCCATAACGGTGAACGACTCGTTCCGGCTCGTGCAGTTCCTCTTCCTTTCTGTCGCCAGGGTTTTTTTCCGCCGCCTCTTACTTCACTTCTCTCTTTTGTTTTATGAGTACCCTGTCTCTGATTAGCAAGATAAGCTTTAACAGAAAGGTAAAGAGCATGATCATTCGGCTCTATACCGAAGATATCATCATCAAGTTTAATTTTCTTACCTGATTTACTACCATTTATTTTAAAAATTTCTACTGTCATCTTTTTATTTCTTAATCAATTCAACAATTGAATTAGCCGAACCCGGAACCGCACCTTTTACCATCAAAATATTTTCCTCGGGTACAATTTTTACAACTTTCAAATTGGAAGTAGTTACGTTACTATGTCCGGTTCTGCCTGCCATTCTTTGTCCTTTAAAAACTCTTGAAGGATAAGAACTTTGCCCTATAGAACCTGGAGCTCTTAGTCTATCACTTTGTCCGTGAGTTGTGCCACCTACACCACCGAAGCCATGACGCTTCATAACTCCCTGAAATCCTTTACCGATACTTTTTCCCTTTACTTTTATCTTTTCGCCTTCCTGAAAGATATCTACTTTAATTTCATCACCAATCTTCATTTCAGCAGTATCGAATCCTTTATATTCTTTAAGCTTATAAACCGGATCAACATTATTTTTCTTAAAATATCCGGCTAAAGGTTTGTTCAGATGTTTTTCTTTTCTTTCACCAAAACCGAGCTGCACAGCCTCATAACCATCTTTTTCCGTAGTCCTGATATTTACAACTTTACATGGATCGATCTTGATGACTGTAACAGGAATCATTTCACCATCAGCATCAAAAATACTCGTCATTCCTATTTTCTTTCCTATTAAGCCAGGCATTTCTACTCCACTCATTAAAGCTTAATCTCTATATCAACACCCGCCGGAATATCAAGTTTACTCAGCGAATCGACGGTTTTGTTATTAGAGTTATGAATATCAATTATTCTTTTATGCGCCCTTGTTTCAAATTGTTCCCGGGACTTTTTATCTACGTGAGGAGATCTGAGAACAGTATAAACTGTTCTTCTTGTCGGTAATGGAATTGGCCCTGAAACTACCGCACCCGTACTTCGAACAGTTTTGATAATTTTTTCCGTAGACTTATCAATCAATATATGATCATAAGATTTTAACTTTATTCTTATCTTCTGTCCGGGCACTTAAACTTACTCCTTATAGATTATTTAAGAAACGAATAGGGAGTTTATACTCCCTATCGTTTTAACAAATAAATTATTTACTCATTTATTTTCGTAACAATTCCTGCACCTACAGTTCTACCGCCTTCACGAATAGCGAATCTTAATCCTTCTTCCATTGCTATTTCTGAAATCAGTTCAACTGATAGATTGACTTTATCTCCAGGCATAACCATTTCGGTTCCGGAAGGTAATGTGGACACTCCCGTTACGTCAGTAGTTCTGAAATAAAACTGTGGTCTGTAACCATTAAAGAATGGCGTATGACGGCCACCTTCATCTTTTGAAAGCACATAAACTTCACCTTCAAATTTTGTATGAGGTGTTATAGAACCTGGCTTGGCCAATACCATTCCTCTTTCGATTTCATTTTTATCGATACCGCGTAAAAGAATACCGGCGTTATCACCAGCCATAGCCGAGTCAAGTTCTTTCCTGAACATTTCTATACCGGTTACAACTGTTTTCTTGTGTAAGCCAAGACCGATGAGCTCAACTTCTTCCTGAATTTTAACCTGACCTCTTTCAACTCTTCCGGTAGCAACTGTT
Source organism: bacterium BMS3Abin03 (assembly GCA_022340715.1). Taxonomy (GTDB): domain Bacteria; phylum Bacteroidota; class Ignavibacteria; order Ignavibacteriales; family Ignavibacteriaceae; genus BMS3ABIN03. Next base: position 15,873 of record JAJDNK010000098.1, read on the forward strand.
CCACGTCCGGTTATTGAAAATACGTCTTCAACCGGCATAATGAACGGTTTATCGGTATCTCTTTCAGGAACAGGAATGTAGCTGTCAACAGCTTCCATAAGTTTCCAGATACAATCTAACCTGGGATCATCAACCGGGGCATCTTTTGAAGCAGCGGCTTCCAATGCTTTTAATGCTGATCCCTGAATGATCGGAATTTCATCACCAGGAAATTCATAAGAATTTAACAGGTCTCTAAGTTCTACTTCAACAAGTTCTAATAATTCCGGATCGTCAACCATATCAACTTTATTCATAAATACAACAATTCTCGGAACACCAACCTGTCTTGCGAGGAGAATGTGCTCTCTGGTTTGTGGCATAGGACCGTCAGTTGCAGCTACTACGAGAATCGCACCATCCATCTGTGCAGCACCTGTTATCATATTCTTTACATAGTCAGCGTGACCCGGACAGTCTACGTGAGCGTAATGTCTGTTTTCCGTTGCATACTCAACGTGAGCTGTCGCAATGGTAATTCCTCTTTCTTTTTCTTCAGGCGCATTATCAATACTATCGAAAGTCCTGACTTCAGATAAACCTTTTTTGTTGAGAGCCATCGTGATGGCAGCTGTTAACGTGGTTTTACCATGATCTACGTGACCAATAGTACCTATGTTAACGTGTGGCTTACTCCTGTCAAATTTTTCTTTTGCCATCGTTATCTCCTTTAATAATTTTCCTTTTTGTTAATTATTCTATTTAATTATGCTGTTGCTGTTGTTTTACTGCCAAGAGATTTTTCAGAAATTTCTTCAGCAATAGTCTTTGGAACTTCTTCATAATGTTCAAACTGCATTGTATAAATTGCGCGTCCCTGTGTCATCGATCTCAAGATAGTTGCATAGCCAAACATTTCTGCTAACGGCACGTGTGCTTTAATTACTTGTGCATCTTTTCGTGCTGAAAATCCTTCAATTTTTCCTCGTCTGGAATTCAGATCACCCATTACATCACCTAAATATTCTTCAGGTGTAACAACTTCCACCGACATAATAGGTTCAAGTATAACCGGCTTTGCTTTTTTAGCACCATCCTTAAATGCCATTGAACCAGCCACTTTGAATGAGATTTCGTCCGAATCCACATCGTGGTATGAGCCATCATATAATTTCGCTTTTACATCTACTACAGGATAACCTGCCAGTACACCATTTCTCATTGATTCCTGGATACCATGCGAGACTGCAGGGATATATTCTTTGGGAACTGTACCACCAACTATAGCATTTGTAAATTCATATCCTTTACCGGGTTCATTAGGCGAAAATTCAACAACAACGTGTCCATATTTTCCTCTTCCACCTGATTGCTTGATAAATTTACCTTCGACACTAACAGTTTTTGTAATTGTTTCCCTATAAGCAACCTGCGGTTTACCAATGTTAGCTTCAACCTTGAACTCTCTTTTCATTCTGTCAACTAATATTTCAAGGTGCAATTCACCCATTCCGCTTATTAATGTTTGTCCTGTTTCTTCATCAACACTTACTCTGAATGTTGGATCCTCATCCGCCAGTTTTGTAAGAGATTCAGACAATTTATCCTGATCAGCTTTTGTCTTTGGCTCTATTGCAATTTGAATCACCGGCTCAGGAAAAACAATTTTTTCAAGAATAATCTGGTCATCTTCAGTACAAAGTGTATCACCTGTTCTTGTATTTTTCAATCCTACTGCGGCCGCAATATCACCAGCTCTCACTTCACTTACTTCTTCTCTATGATTAGCATGCATCTGCAACAATCTACCGATACGTTCTTTTTTACCACTAGCTGCATTAAATACATAAGATCCGGCTTTCAACGTTCCGGAATAAACTCTGAAGAAACACAATTTACCGACGTAAGGATCATTCATAATTTTAAAAGCAAGTGCAGTAAACTTTTCTTTTTCACTGATCTTTCTTTTAACAACATCGTTCATTGCAATATGATGAGCTGATACATCCGGCATATCAATAGGTGCCGGAAGAAATTCAACAATACTATCAAGAAGTTTTTGAACTCCTTTATTCTTAAATGCGGAGCCGCATAAAACCGGAATGATCTTTAATTCTATAGTTGCCTTGCGAAGAACTTTCTTTACTTCATCTTCGCTTATTTCCTGCCCATCAAGATATTTTTCAAGTAAAGTATCATCAACATCAGAAACCGCTTCCAACATTTCGGTTCTGTATTTGTTTGCTATTTCAAGAAGATCTTGTGGAATATCAATCTCATCGAAAGTTGCACCAAAGGTTTCTTCATGGTACATCCTTGCTTTAAAAGAAATAAGATCAATAACACCGGAGAACATATCTCCTTCACCAATTGGAAGATTTATAGGAATAGCATTAGCACCAAGTCTTTCTTTCATCATACTTACAGCATGAAAAAAATCAGCGCCGGTTCTATCCATTTTGTTTACAAATGCAATACGCGGAACAGCATATTTGTCTGCCTGTCTCCAGACTGTTTCAGATTGCGGTTCAACACCACCCACTGCACAAAACAGTGCAACTGCTCCGTCTAAAACCCGTAACGATCTTTCAACTTCAACAGTAAAATCAACGTGCCCAGGTGTATCAATAATATTTATTTGATGATCATTCCAAAAACAAGTTGTTGCTGCACTTGTTATAGTAATTCCTCTTTCTTTTTCCTGTTCCATCCAGTCCATAGTTGCAGCACCATCATGAACTTCACCTAATCTATGCAGCTTACCGGTGTAATACAGAATACGCTCGGTCGTAGTTGTTTTACCGGCGTCAATATGAGCCATAATTCCTATGTTTCTAACTTTCTCTATCGGCATTCTTTGAGTCATTTTTTTCCTAACATTCTTTTCTTAGTATAAATTCATCACTACCATTTAAAATGCGCAAACGCTTTATTTGCTTCAGCCATCTTATGAGTATCTTCTTTCTTTTTTATTGCTGATCCCTCATTATTTGAAGCAGCAATTAATTCCATTGCAATTTTCTGTGAGGCAGATTTTTCAGAACGCTGCTTTGCATATGTTTTGATCCATCTCATCGCCAGTGCCGTTCTTCTTTCAGGTCTTACTTCGGTTGGAACCTGATAAGTAGCACCGCCAACTCTTCTGCTACGAACTTCAATAAGTGGTTGTGTATTAGTAATAGCCAGCTTAAAAATATCCACACCTGATTTCTTTGTTCTTTTTTCAATAATATCAAAAGCGCTGTAGATAACCTTACGGGCAGTGGATTTTTTCCCTTTGATCATTATGGAATTAATAAACTTTGCCACCATAACGTCATCATACTTGGGATCGGGTTTAATAAATTTTTTTTCTGCTCTTCTCTTTCTCATATTTTATTTCGCTTTTGGTTTTTTAGCACCGTATTTTGATCTGCCTTTTTTTCTCTCCTCAACACCACTTGTATCAAGTGTTCCTCTTATTATATGATACCTTACACCCGGCAGATCTTTAACTCTTCCACCGCGGATTAAAACGATAGAATGTTCCTGAAGGTTATGCCCTTCTCCCGGTATATAAGCGGTAACTTCCATATTATTTGTTAATCGTACTCTGGCAACTTTTCTTAGAGCCGAGTTCGGCTTTTTAGGTGTTGTAGTATAAACTCTTGTACAAACACCTCTTTTTTGAGGACAAGCTTCCAGAGCCGGAGCTTTGTTCTTCGCTAAAATATTAACTCTGCCTTTTCGCACTAACTGGTTGATCGTAGGCACAAATAACTCCTAAAAAATAATGGCATTTCAAAAAAAATTCAGACAACTAATATACTCTTTGGATTAAATTAAGTCAAGAAATCAAAACTTATATGATTGTTCTCAGTAGCATAAAAAATCCGGTCCCTCGTATACCAGAACCGGATTTTAACCATACTTTTTCAAATATACACTTAACTTGCCTGAACTTCCTGCTCCTGCTGGGATTGTTCTTCCTCAACAACCTCCTCATTAGTGAGCATAATATGTCGGTATTTCTTCAATCCTGTTCCAGCAGGAATCAGATGTCCCATAACAACATTTTCTTTCAGTCCGTTTAAATTGTCAATTTTTGCTGAAGTTGCAGCATTTGCCAACACTTTAGTTGTTTCCTGGAATGAAGCTGCGGATATAAAGCTTTCGGTTGAAAGAGCAGCCTGTGTAATTCCAAGCAGTAAATGTTCGAATGTGGCAGCTTCAGCATCACGACCTGACATTTGTTTTTTGTCTTTTTTCTTCAGGTCAGCATTAACCTCACGGAATTTAGTCTTAGATATCAATTGCCCGCTTTTATATCTTGAATCACCTTTATCGTCAATGAAAGTCATGTTCATAACTCTCTGGTTTTCATCCAGGAATTCATTCCTATCGATAACATCTTCTTCCAGAAATTTTGTATCTCCTGGAGATACAATTTTAATCTTTTGAAGCATTTGTTTTACAATTACTTCAATATGTTTGTCGTTAATCTTTACACCCTGTAAACGGTATACATCCTGAATTTCGTTTACAAGATATTCCTGTACAGCACTTGTTCCTTTTATCTTAAGGATATCGTGTGGGTCGATCGGACCGTCAGTGATTTTTTCGCCAGCTGGTATTTCATCACCATCCTGAACCAGGATATGTTTACCTAACTGTACACTGTATTTTTTCTCATCGGATTTATCATGTGCTTCAACAAAGATTTCTCTTGAACCTTTTTTCTTATCACCTAACTTCACGATTCCTTCAATCTCTGAAACTACTGCCGGATCATGGGGACTACGGGCCTCGAAAAGTTCGGTTACTCTCGGCAAACCACCCGTGATATCACGACTCTTGGAAGTTTGTTTAGATATTTTTGCCAGGATTGTTCCTGCCGGAACAAGTTCCCCTGCTTCAACAGACAAATAAGAACGTGTTGGTAAGTTGAACGATTTTACTTCTCCGTTTTCTGCTTCAATTGCAATACTTGGAGTTAGAGTTTTATCCTTGGATTCAAGCACAACTTTCTGAACGTGACCGGTTTGTTCATCGGTTACCTGTTGCAGTGTACTTCCATCTACCAGATCGACAAATCTAACTTTACCTTCTATATCTGTAATAATTAAAGCATTATAAGGATCGTGATTATACAATGGCATACCTTTTTTAACCTCAGTACCATCATCCACTACAAGCTCTGCTCCATAAGGCACGTCGTATTTTTTAATCTGCCGGTCATTGGAATCATTAATACCAATAGAACCGCGTCTACCGGTTACAACTTTAACTTTCATATCTGGTCCACCGAAAGGATCCGGCTCAATTTTTTCAACAAAATTAACTCTGTCAAACTGAACTTTACCATCAATATTCGTTTCAACCTGCGACTGGCTAGCGATACGGGACGATGTACCACCAAGGTGGAATGTTCTAAGTGTTAACTGTGTTCCCGGTTCACCTATAGATTGTGCTGCGATAATTCCAACAGCTTCACCTATTTCAACCAATTTACCATTTGTAAGATTTCTCCCATAACATTTTGCGCAGACACCGCGTCTTGCTTCACAGGTAAGAACCGTTCTGATATAAACAGAATCGATATTTGCATCCTCTATTGCTTCAGCGACTTCTTCAGTAATCATTCCGCCGGCCTCAACAATAAGTTCCTCAGTAACAGGATGATAAATATCTTCCTGTGCAGTTCTTCCGGTTATTCTTTCACCAAGTGGCTCTCTTTCCTGTTCAACATCTTTTAAAGCTTTTATTTCTATACCGAGAATAGTACCACAATCATCTTCCGTAACAATCATATCCTGAGCTACATCAACCAATCTCCTGGTTAAATATCCGGCATCAGCAGTCTTAAGAGCTGTATCGGCAAGACCTTTACGAGCACCATGTGTAGAAATGAAGTATTCGAGTACTGTCAATCCTTCTTTAAAGTTTGCTACAATTGGATTCTCAATAATTTCACCAGCTTGTCCTGAAAGAGTTTTCTGTGGTTTCATCATTAAGCCTCTCATACCGGCTAACTGCCTTACCTGTTCTTGTGAACCTCTTGCACCAGAATCAACCATCATATGCAGTGAGTTAAAGCCACCCTGTGCAACCCGGATTTTCTCCATAAGAGCACGGGCAACATCATTAGTCGTGTGTGTCCAAACGTCGATAATCTTATTGTATCTTTCGGCATCTGTAATAACACCCTGCTCGTGTTCATTAAGAATACCGTTAACTTTTTTATTAGCTTTTGTTATATATTGTTCTTTCTCTTCGGGGATAATCATATCAGAATAGCTAACTGATAAACCACCCTCGGTTGCATATTTAAATCCAATATCTTTTAAATCATCTAAGAATTTCGCAGTTACTTTGTTTCCTAATTGTATAAACATTTTTCCAATGAATCCACCAAAGGTCTTCTTGATCAGAAGCTGGTTAAAGAATCCCATTTCTTCAGGAACAATTTGATTGAAGATTACTCTACCGGTTGTTGTCTGAATAAGATTTTTACCTATTTTTACCTTTATCTTCGAATGTAATCCAACAACTCCATGTTCGTAAGCGGAAATAGTTTCGTTCATAGAACTGAATATCATTCCTTCACCCTTACCACCTTCTTTAAACTTAGTCAGATAATAACACCCAAGAACAATATCTTGTGTAGGGACAACAATCGGACTACCGTTTTGAGGAGATAGAATATTATGGCTGCTAAGCATAAGTAGTGCAGCTTCCAATTGAGCTTCATAAGATAATGGAACGTGTACAGCCATCTGGTCACCGTCAAAGTCAGCATTAAAAGCTGTACAAACCATCGGATGAAGCTGTATTGCTCTTCCATCAATCAATATAGGTTGAAACGCTTGGATACCTAATCTATGCAATGTTGGGGCACGGTTGAGAAGAACCGGATGACCTTCAATTATTTTTGAAAGTATATCCCAGATTATCGGATCTTTTCTATCAACAACTTTTCTTGCGCTTTTAACAGTTTTGTTATGTCCACGCTCGATCAGTTTTTTAATAATAAAAGGTTTGAATAATTCAACAGCCATATCTTTTGGAAGACCGCATTGGTGTAGCTTTAATTCAGGTCCTACAACAATAACCGAACGTCCGGAATAATCAACTCTTTTACCAAGAAGATTTTGACGGAAACGACCTTGTTTTCCTTTAAGCATATCACTCAAAGATTTTAATGGTCTGTTGTTATCGCTTCTTACAGCAGAACCACGTCTTGAATTATCGAACAATGCATCAACAGCTTCCTGAAGCATTCTTTTTTCGTTTCTTAAAATCACTTCGGGGGCTTTAATATCAATTAGTCTTCTTAAACGATTATTTCTTATTATAACTCTTCTATAAAGATCATTTAGATCGCTTGTTGCAAATCTTCCACCTTCAAGAGGGACAAGTGGTCTAAGTTCCGGAGGAATAACCGGAATATAGCTCATTACCATCCATTCTGGTCTATTTGGAACTTTGCTTTCTTCTTCTTTAAAAGCTTCAATAACTCTCAATCTTTTAAGCAGATCAGCTTTCTTTTGCTGAGAAGTTTCAACCTTAACCTGATCTCGAAGTTCTTTAGATAGTTCTTCAATGTTTATGCTTTTCAGCATTGTTTTAACAGCATCGCCACCTATTTTTGCTACAAATTTTTTCGGATCATCATCGGCAAGTTTTTCATTTCCATCCGGTAATGATGCAAGAACTTCAAAATACTGATCTTCTGAAATAAGATCGTTTGCATTTAATCCAGTTGGGCCAGGATTGATAACAATATAAGATTCGTAATAAATAACTTTCTCAAGTTCTTTAAGGCTTAACCCGATTATATTGCCAATCTTGGAAGGTTGTGCTCTGAAAAACCAGATATGAACAACGGGAACCGCTAATCCAATGTGTCCCATTCTTTCACGACGAACACTTTTCTGAGTAACTTCAACACCGCATCTATCGCAAATAATACCTTTGTATCTTATTCTTTTATACTTTCCGCAAAAACATTCCCAATCTCGCGTCGGTCCAAATATCTTTTCACAGAACAAACCATCTTTTTCCGGTCTGAATGAACGGTAATTAATTGTTTCCGGTTTAGTAACTTCACCATGAGATCTGGATAATATGTCATCAGGACTAGCAAGACTTATCGTAATGCTATTGATATCTTTCATTGCATTTTCTTGAATTCTAAAAGCCATTTTTATACTCCTAATTTCTAAGTGAAAAAATATTCATTAGTGTTAATTAATTGTTATGTCGAGTCCCAATCCTTGGAGCTCTTTAATTAACACGTTGAATGATTCAGGAATATTCGGTTCCTGTAAGTTTTCACCTTTTACAATTGCTTCATATGCTTTTGCTCTGCCAGCCACATCATCACTTTTGATTGTTAATATTTCCTGAAGAATATGCGATGCACCGTATCCTTCAAGTGCCCATACTTCCATCTCTCCAAATCGCTGACCGCCAAACTGAGCTTTACCACCCAACGGCTGCTGGGTAATAAGAGAGTATGGGCCAATCGAACGTGCGTGTATTTTATCATCAACGAGATGGCTTAGCTTGAGCATATAGATATAACCGCAGGTTACTTTCTGATGGAAATTTTCTCCGGTTCTTCCGTTAATAAGATCGGTTTTACTTCCTTTTTCCAGTTCTGCTTTCTCGAGCCATTCATCTACATTCTCTACTTTTGCACCATCAAAAATTGGTGTGGCAAATTTAACTCCCAGTTGATGGCCAACCCATCCTAATGCGGTTTCATATAACTGACCCAGGTTCATACGTGAAGGTACACCAAGAGGATTCAGAATAATATCTACAGGTGTTCCATCCGGTAAGAACGGCATATCTTCTTCAGGAACTATTTTTGCGACAACACCTTTATTACCGTGTCTTCCTGCCATTTTATCACCAACGGAAAGCTTTCTTTTCTTAGCAACATATACTTTTGCTAATTGAACAATTCCCGGAGGTAATTCATCGCCGCTCGCAATTTTTATTTTTTCTCTTTTATAATCCTCAGAGATTTCAGCAAGAACCTCAAAGTAATTTTGATAAAGCATCATTACATGATTATTATCTTTTTTTGTATCAAACCAATCGAGTGTGTAATCAAGTTTGGTCACATCTTCCAAAGATGAAAATGTTGAATCCTTAATTTTAGTTCCACTTCTGATTACTATACTTCCATCGAGATCCCTGATACCGGTTGTTGTTAAACCATCACACAACTTCGTAAGTTTTTCTACAAGCTTTGTATAATGTTGAACCAACTGCTGGTTGTGTTCATGTTCAAGTTTTTCCATCGCAAGCTTTTCAAGTTTTTTGGATTCGGGATCTTTTCTCTTGCGACTGAATAATCTGGTTTTAATTACTGCACCTTTTAATCCGGGAGGTGCTTTCAGTGATGCATCTTTCACGTCACCAGCTTTATCACCAAATATTGCACGGAGAAGTTTCTCTTCAGGAGTAGGATCGGTTTCGCCCTTGGGTGTAATTTTTCCAATAAGGATGTCGCCTTCCTTAACTTCAGCTCCTTCTCTTATTATACCGTTTTCATCCAAATTCCTTACTGCTTCTTCGCTTACATTTGGAATTTCACGGGTTAATTCTTCTTCACCACGTTTGGTTTCCCTTACCTGTAATTCAAATTCTTCAATGTGAAGAGAAGTATAAACATCATCGCGAACGATTTTTTCACTTACTATAATAGCATCTTCAAAGTTGTAACCACGCCATGGCATAAATGCAACAAGTACGTTTCTGCCTAATGCAAGCTCTCCACCATCGGTGGCACTTCCATCAGCAAGTACATCACCTTTAGTAACTTTTTGGCCTTCTTTAACTAAAGGTCTTTGAGTTATGCAGGTTTCCTGGTTTGTACCATGAAATTTTATCAAGTTGTATGTAACTCGCCGAACATCATTAAATGAAGTTAATGCTTCAACACTGTTGGGATTGATATCATACTTAACAGTGATTGAATTAGAATCTACATATTCAACTGTTCCATCGTCTTCCGCAAGAATCAATGCTCCTGAATCATGAGCAACTCTTTCTTCCATACCTGTACCAACAATCGGAGCTTCCGGTTTTAAAAGAGGTACAGCCTGGCGCTGCATATTAGAGCCCATTAGCGCTCTGTTAGCGTCATCATGTTCAAGAAAAGGAATGAGTGCAGCAGCAGCACTTACAATCTGACCTGGTGCTACATCCATATATTGAATCTGCTCAGGTGGAACAATAGGAAACTCACCTTTTAATCTTGATTTGACCCTTTCATTCACAAATTTTGCTTGTTCGGTTAACGGTGCATTCGCCTGGGCAATCGTATAAACGTCTTCCTGCTCGGCAGTTAAATACTCTACGTCTTTGGTAACTTTTCCTTTAACAACCTTACGATATGGTGTTTCAAGAAATCCATACCTGTTAACTCTTGAATAAATTGTTAAGGATGAAATAAGGCCAATGTTTGGACCTTCCGGAGTTTCAATAGGACAAAGACGACCATAATGAGTATAATGCACGTCTCTTACTTCAAAACCTGCTCTTTCACGAGTTAATCCGCCGGGACCTAAAGCTGACATTCTGCGTTTATGTGTCATCTCAGCAAGAGGATTAGTCTGATCCATAAACTGAGAAAGCTGATTAGTACCGAAGAATGCATTTATAACACTTGTAATTGTTCTGGCATTTACAAGATCCTGCGGTGTGAACTGCTCGGTATCACGCATGTTCATTCTTTCTTTTATGGTTCTTGCCATACGTGCCATACCTATATTGAACTGCTGGCTTAGCTGCTCACCAACTGTTCTAACTCTTCGGTTTCCCAAATGATCGATATCATCAACAGGTTCACTGCCTTCTTTTAACTTAATAATGAACCGCATGATTGCAATAATATCTTCCTGAGTTAAAACAGTAATGTTTGGATCGACACTTAGTTCAAGCTTATCATTCATCCTGTGACGACCAACATCACCAAGATCGTATCTTTTATCATTGAAAAATAATTTATCTATCAAAGCTTCTGCAGTTTCGATATCAGGAGCTTCACCCGAACGAAGTTGCCTGTAAATTGCAAAGAGTGCTTCTTCTCTTGAATGAGCGGTATCTTTTCTTAATGTATTAAGGATCAAATCCTGTTCGGCTGAAACCTCAGGATTTATTAATTTTATTTTATCAACCTCTGCCTCATCTAATCTTTCCAGATCTTCTTCTGAAAGTATACTATCTCTCGATAAAAAGATTTCACCTGTTGATAAATCAAATACATCGCTTGCTACAACTCTACCAATATAATTTTCAAGCTTAGCTTTATTAACATCTATATCTTCAACAAGATTAAACAGGTTAAGTATTTTATCATCCGAATCAAACCCTAAAGCACGTAATAAAGTTGTTGCCGGAAATTTCTTTCTACGATCTATATAAACATAAAGCACATAATTAATATCTGTAGCAAACTCAACCCAGGAACCTCTTAGTGGAATAATTCTTGCTGAATAGAGAGGTGTACCATTTGGATGAACAGTTTGAGAGAACGCAACACCTGGAGAACGATGTAACTGTGAAACCACAACACGTTCTGCTCCGTTTATTACAAATGTTCCTTTACTCGTCATATAAGGAACATTACCAAGATAAACTTCCTGTTCAACTGTATTCACATATTCTTCAGTATCGGGATCTTTGGTCGATAAACGAAGTTTTCCTTTAAGAGGTGCAGAAAAGGTTAGGCCTCTTTCCATACATTCTTCAACTGTAAATCTCGGTTTCTCGAGAGCGTATTCAATAAAATCAAGTCTGTAATTCTCTTTATTATCAAGAATAGGAAAATTAGAAGTAAACACAGCTTGTAAACCTTTATTTTCCCGTTTGTCAGGCGGAGATTTTAGCTGAATAAAATTTTCAAAAGTTTCTGTTTGAATAGCCAATAAATCCGGTACATCTAATACTGGAGTTATACTACCAAACGAAATTCTTTTTTTGTCATTATTCAATTTTGATCCTCCTAAAAAATTAATTTTTCAGTTTCACTCGTTAACATCAATTCATTATAATATACGACAATTGCAATAAGATGTTTTTTCATCTTATCGCATTCTGCATGAATAGTAAATCGAATAGAAATAGTATTGAATTATTTTAATTCAACAGTAGCGCCGGCTTCCTCGAATTCTTTTTTAAGCTTTTCAGCCTCTTCTTTGGAAATACCTTCTTTAACCGGATTAGGTGCTTTGTCGACCAGATCTTTAGCCTCTTTAAGTCCAAGCCCGGTATGAGCTCTTACAACTTTGATAACATTAATTTTCTTATCACCGGCACCTGTAAGGATAACATCGAATTCGGTTTTTTCTTCTGCGGCAGCAGCTTCACCACCGCCAGCAGCTCCACCACCAGCAACAACTACAGGTGCAGCAGCGGTAACACCAAATTCTTCTTCAAGTGCTTTTTTTAATTCGGATGCTTCAAGTAATGAAAGACCTTTTATTTTCTCAACAATTTCGGCTACTTTTTCTGCCATTTTTATACTCCTGATAAATTTATATTATTTTCAAATATCTAATTAAGCTACGCAGCTTTTTTCTTTGAAATCTCATCTACAATGCTCACTAAATCTCTGAAGACAGCATTGATGGTTCCAACTATACCGGAAACAGGTGCTTCCAAACTTCCAATAATACCAGCTATCAGATCATTTTTTGACGGTAATGCAGCTAATTCGTTCAATTTACTGCCGTCAAAAAATTCATCTTCGATATAGCAAGCTTTAAGAGAGAGCTTTTTATTTTTATCAAAATATTTTTTGATAATTTTTGCCGGAGCAACAGGGTTCTCATCTGTAAAAGCGAATCCTGTCATCCCGATAAGATGATCTGCTAATTTATCATATTTACCATATTCGTCCAGTGCCCTTTTAAATAGAGTATTTTTATATACTTTATAAGTAACACCTTCTTTACGGAATTGATTACGAATATCATTTATATCCGCAACATTAACTCCGCTGTAATCGGTAAGAAAAATTGCAGTAGAATTTTGCATCATTTCCTTTACTTCGGAAATGATATCTGTTTTTTCGTTTCTGTTCATTTTTCTCCTGATTCAGCAATTAAATGAATCGTGTCGGTTAGAAGCATTTTATTTTAGAGCGCGTAAACTTTTAATTTTTTAACGTACGGGAATTTCATCCTTTGAAATTCTTAAACCGGGTCCCATCGAACTTGACAGGAACAAACTTTTCACATATTGTCCTTTTGCAGTGGACGGCTTTAATTTAATAATTGTATTAATAAATGCTTGGGCATTTTCTACAAGCTTATCTGTTTCAAAATTTAATTTGCCAATCGAGGTATTGATAATACCTGTTTTATCAACACGAAATTCAATTTTGCCTGCTTTTACTTCTGTAACCGCTTTTGCAACATCATTAGTAACAGTTCCACTCTTTGGATTCGGCATTAAACCTTTGGGACCTAAAATTTTTCCAAGTTTGCCTAATTCACTCATTGAATCGGGTGTAGCTATAACAACATCAATATCAGCCCAGCCGCCTTTTATTTTTTCAAGATATTCTTCAAAACCTGCATAATCGGCACCGGCTTCAAGTGCTTCTTGCGATCTCGGTTCCTTTGCAATCACTAAAACTTTTACTTCTTTTCCGGTTCCATTGGGTAATGAAACAGTACCGCGAACCATTTGATCTGCATGCCTAGGATCAACGCCAAGCCTCATTGCACAATCTAAAGATTCCACAAATTTCACTTTTGAACTTTCCTGCAATGCTTTTACCGCTTCGGTCAAAGTATATTCGCGTGATACATCAACGTTTTTTTTAAGTTCTTTTATTCTTTTTGTATTTCTCATCTTTCAAACCAAAATATATAGTTTCAAAATTTATTTTGATAAATGAAATTATTCTTCTACTGTTAGTCCCATGCTTCTTGCAGTGCCAGCAACCATGCTCATAGCATTATCGACATCAAATGCATTCAGATCGGGCATTTTTATTTCGGCAATTTCTTTAACCTGGGCTTTGCTTACCTTTCCAACTTTTGTTCTGTTAGATTCAGGTGATCCTTTTTCAATTTTTGCTGCTTTTTTAAGAAGAACTGCAGCGGGTGGAGTTTTTGTAATAAATGTGAACGACTTATCAGTAAACACAGTTATGACAACAGGAATAATGATTCCATCTTTATCCTGAGTTCTTGAATTAAACTGTTTACAGAACTCCATTATATTAACACCCTTTTGACCAAGGGCAGGACCGACAGGTGGAGAAGGATTAGCTTTACCTGCGGGGATCTGTAATTTTATAAAACCATCAATCTTTTTTGCCATTTTTATACTACCTATTAACTAATATTATTTTTCCAGTTCGGCCTGAACAAAGTCCAGCTCTACAGGAGTTTTTCGACCGAAGATAGAAACCATAACTTTGATTTTCATTTTCTCTTCGTTAACCTCTTCGATAGTACCACTGAAATTGTTAAATGGTCCATCGATAATTTTTACCAGGTCACCATTCCTGAAAATTGTTTCCATTCGTTCAGTGTTTTCATCCTGGTTTATTCTACCAACAATTCTTTTAACTTCTTCGGGCTGCAATGGATTAGGATTACTTGCAGTCCCTAAAAATCCCATTACAGATTGCGTGTTAGTAATAAATTCCTTTACCTGGTTATCCAATACAGCATGAACGAGTATATATCCCGGAAAGAAATTTTTTGTTTTGCTCTTCTTTTTACCATCTTTTACTTCAAACACCTTTTCCATCGGAACAAGTATCTCAAGTATTTTTGATTTTATCTGTTCGTGATCAGCAAGTTCCGATTCTAAAAGCTGCTTTACTTTATTTTCATGACCGGAGAATGTTCTGACCACGTACCATCTAGCTTCCATAATTAACTATACCTAAAAAATCCCTTTGAATACCTGGTTAATAATCATATCGATAACATAAGTAAATCCAGCAAGAATAAGACATACTATTATCACGACCTTGGTTGATTCCATTAATTCCGCTTTAGTAGGCCAGGTAACCTTTTTCATTTCTTTAACAACGTCTTCAAAAAATTTTTTTATCTTATCTTTCATTTTTTTCCATTAAGGTTTTAAATGTTGCACGTCAGGAAGGACTCGAACCTCCAACCTGCGGTTTTGGAGACCGCTGCTCTACCAATTGAGCTACTGACGTAGGCAATGTCATCATTTAGTTTCTTTGTGGACAGTATGTTTTCTATCCCAACGGCAGTATTTTTTATACTCAACCCTTCCCGGGTGAAGTCTTTTATTTTTTGTAGTAGTGTAATTCCTTCTTTTACACTCTGTACATTCTAATGTGATAATTTCTCTCATGGTATTAACTTAAAGTGTTTTACAAATTCGAAACTTATTACTCCCGTTCATCGGGATAATTAAATCTAACTATTTGAGCTGACGACCGGGATTGAACCGGTGACCTCATCCTTACCAAGGATGTGCTCTACCAACTGAGCTACGTCAGCAGAGTTTTTATAGTTCGAGCGGGAGACGGGACTCGAACCCGCGACCAACAGCTTGGAAGGCTGTGACTCTAGCCAACTGAGTTACTCCCGCTTTTAATTTCGTTATTAATTTCATCTGGGTTTAAAGAAGATGAATACGTGAAATCAATCGTTTAAATTATTAACTTTTGAGATAACTAATCACTATTAGTAAGAAAATTAATAAAAAAACTGCAAGCATAGAACATTGTCAACCCGCAAAAACCATACTCAATTTTCAGTACAAAAAGAACAAAAAAATAAGGGAAGTAAATCATCAATTAATATTTCCCTTACAATACAAAACTTTTTCAGTGGGCGGCGAGGGATTCGAACCCCCAAAGGCTTCCGCCAACGGATTTACAGTCCGCCCCGGCTCTCCAACTCCGGCGTCCGCCCTCAAACTTTAAAAATTACGAGCAAGAAATATATTTCTATCTATATCAAAAAGCAAATATTGCTTATATTGGAATGGTTATCAATTTAGATGGTAAATATTTTTACACTTAATAATTAGTGTTTCCAGAGCTCTCTATCTAAACTTCTGTACTGAATAGCTTCACTGATATGATTTGGCTTGATTTCCAGCGAATTTTCAAGATCCGCAATTGTGCGGCTTACCTTTAATATTCTATCATAGGCTCGCGCAGATAAACCTAATTTAGTCATCGCCATTTTCAGAAGTTCTTCGCCAGAAGAATCCAGCTTACAGTACTTTTTCACCTCTTTTGAACCCATATCACTGTTATTAAATATATGTGGATTTCCCCCATATCTGTTCAACTGGATTTCTCTTGCCTGCATCACTCTTTCTCTTATTGCTTCGGAGTTTTCACTGTGCTCTTTTGCAGATAATTCTTTGAATTTAACGGCTGGAACCTCGATATGAATATCTATTCTATCCAATAAAGGCCCGGATATTTTAGCCATATATCTTTGTATGGATGGTGGTGTGCAAGTACATTCTTTATTCGGATCTGTAAAGAAACCACAAGGGCAGGGATTCATCGCCGCAGCCAACATAAAATTAGCCGGAAATTCCAGAGATAATTTCGATCTGCTTACAGTTACTCTTGAATCTTCAAGAGGTTGACGCAAAACCTCCAGAACATTCTTTTTAAACTCAGGTAACTCATCCAAAAAGAGAACACCATAATGCGCAAAGGATACTTCTCCCGGTCTGGGAAATGATCCTCCACCAACTAAAGCCGCATCAGAAACTGTATGATGTGGACTACGGAAGGGTCTTTCGGTAACCAACGCCAGATCTTTAGGAAGTATTCCTGCAATTGAATGTATCTTTGTTGTTTCCAAAGCTTCTTCGAAAGTCATCGGGGGAAGAATTGATGGCAATCTTTTAGCAAGCATTGTTTTACCGGATCCAGGTGGTCCGATCATTAATATATTATGTGCACCCGCAGCGGCAACTTCTAACGCACGTTTTACATTTTCCTGTCCTTTAACATCTGTAAAATCGAGATGGTACCGATTTAAATTCGAAAAATTTTCATCCTTCTCAGACCTAACGGGCAAAATATCTTTATCTCCGTTTAAGAAATCAACAACATCTCTCAAGTTATCAATTCCATAAACGTCCACACCATCAACGATTGATGCTTCCCTGGATGAATCCACGGGAAGGACAACTCTTTTTATCCCTTTATTTCTTGCTTCAACAGTTATCGGTAGTGCTCCTTTAACATGTCTCAACTTCCCATCAAGTGAAAGCTCTCCCAGAAAAATTGTTTCATCAAGTTGATTCCCGGTTATAATTTCATTTGCGGATAAAATTCCAACTGCGATAGGTAGATCAAAGGCGCTGCCTTCTTTTTTAATATCAGCTGGTGCAAGATTAATTGTAATCCTTTTAATCGGAAATTTATATCCACTGTTTTTTATTGCAGTAATTACTCTTTCTTTGCTTTCCTTAACAGCATTGTCAGGCAATCCTACAATCGTAAAACCAGGGATTTGCTGCTCCACATTAGTTTCTACTTCAACTAAGTAAGCATCAATTCCGTATGTAGCACTGGAGTAAATTTTGGAGAGCATGATAATTTAAAATACAATATTCCTGACCCAATTAAAAAATGTAGCTGACCGTTTATTTAGCCAGTATCATTTTTTTTGTTTGATTAAAATTTGGTGTAGATACTTTATAAAGATAAATACCTGAAGGTAACTCACTTCCGTTAAATGTAAAACTATACTCCCCTTTTGATAAAGTTCCATGAAACAAATCCGCTACCTTCTGTCCTTCAAGATTATAAACAACGATATGAAATTCTGCAGCTTCCAACACTTCAACAGAAATCTGTGTTGCCGGATTAAACGGATTCGGATAATTTTGTCCAACAACAAATTCCTCCATTTTACCCTGGCCAACTTTTACCTGCGATGAATATGTTAATGATCCATCTTTATTAATCTGTTTTACTCTGAAATAAACAACTTCCGAATTATCTTTTCTATCACTCAGGTATGAATACTCACGGTCTGTAGAATTATCCGCATCCGTTTTATAAATATCGACATAACTTTTTTCTCCTTCAGCACGTTCAATGTAGTATTCGGAGGCGTTTTTAAAATCTCCACCACCCCATGTTAATTCATAGTAAGTGCTCATTAATCTTATGTTAAGTTCCGGTGCACGACCGAATACAGGAGCATCTGAAGAAACAAGATTAACATTATTTGCATTTACTAAATCATATTTTGTCAGGTCAGAAATATTTAATTCGTTGAAGTTTAACTGCATTAAAACTCTAGAACTATCACTTATAAAACTGGAAAAGGTTCGGTTTTTCATCACTGCATCAATCGATTCGTTAAGATCTACGAAACGCAACTGATCAATTTTTATGTTCCCTTGTTCCGGTCCTATAAAAGAAAATTCCAGATCAGATAAATTAATTGTAAGAGGCAAATCAAAAACCGAAAACTCTTTGCCATTACAATAAAATTTTATTTCATTATCCTTAAATGATAATTCAATTTCAAAATGCTGCCAGTTATTGTTTGAAACAAAGTACGGGATTATACTGTATTCGGTATGAAAAGTAGATTCGCAGGTTAATATCTGAAATTGATTTATAACAAGTTGATATTCGATAAGGTTGGTTTGCTTATTTTTTATTTCAAAGAAAGGGGAACGAACTTTATCCTGTTTGAGCCAGAATCCGAGTAGCAGATTGTGATCGAATTTTAAATCTGGTGACACAGTGAATTTTGATTGTGATCTAAGGCTTAACGCTCTTTCACCAATAAGGGATGTTTTATAAAAATCTATTTTCACCCTGTAATGATCCGGGTAACTGGTAAATAATTCTTCTTTAGAACTTTTAAGGTAACCTGTTATTTTATTGTTTTTCCGGAACTCACCATAAAATTCAATTTCAGAGTAATCAACGGTTTCTGATTCAAATCTCATTAGTATCTGGAAGAAGGAACCATCCTGTTTGAGAGAAGGTTCTTTTAAATTTATTGAACACATTGAAGCATCATAAAGATATCCTTCATTGGAGGCGCTTGAAACTTTTATATTCTGTTCTTCATCTCCGGTCCTCATAATTACTGATTCTAATTTAATTCCTCTCTCAGGAATGATATAAAGATCCAGCTTATCAGATTTAGCAAAATCGTTGGATGTAATGATGGACACTTCGAAGGTTTTTCCCTGACGAACAAGTTCCGGATAGGCAAGTTTAAAATTATCCCCGAATTGTTGTGCCGGTGAAAATATAAACCACCCCAGAACAATCCATATAGTTAGAATTCTGTACATCGTATCGGTAATTAAGGAAAATTAATCGAGATGTTCAACTACTTATATTGTCGGAGGAAATCTATCTTGTCCTGAATCTGGCTAATAGGGACTAAAAGCTTGTCTTTTCCATAAATTGCGTCTTCCCTGTTAGAAAAAGCGAGTTCATAATCTTTACTCATAATAATTGCCTCTTCGGGGCAAACTTCTTCACAAAATCCGCAAAAAATGCATCTTAGCATATTAATTTCAAATTTTTCGGGATATCTCTCTTTTTCTCTTTCGGTTTCACCAGCCTGAACTTCAATTGCAAGTGCCGGACAAACTCTTGAACATAAACCGCAGGCAACACATCTTTCTTCGCCATTAGAATCCTCAACAAGTACAGGTCTGCCGCGGTAAGAACTTGGAGGAATAAATTTTTCTTCAGGATACTCAAACGTAAATTTTGGTCGAATCATATTCTTAAAAGTAAGAGTTAATCCCTTCAGGATTTCAGGGATATATAACTTTTCTAAAAATGTCAAGTCTTTTTCTCTTCTTTTAATTGATTTAAGTGCCATATCTATCCAAACAAATCTTTCTTATTAATTCATCATTAAATTTTTCTATAATCCGAAAACCATTATCAACAATGCCACCCAAATAATATTAATTAATGAAAGCGGAAACATTACTTTCCACCCGAGACTCATTAACTGATCATAGCGGAATCTTGGAAGACTCCATCGAATCCATAAAAAGAAAAACAACATTGCAACCAATTTAAAAATGAATGCACCTACTTGAAGTACAATTACAAGCCCGGACGGCAAACCGAGTAAATCAATATATGGAATTTGCCAGCCGCCCAGATAAAGTGTAACTATGAAAGCACTGGCGATTGTCATATTTGCATATTCCGATAAAAAGAATCCTGCAAATTTCATGCTGCTGTACTCCGTATGAAAACCACCAACCAGTTCCGGTTCAGCTTCCGGAAGATCAAAAGGGAGCCTGTTTGTTTCGGCAAAGGCAGAAACAACAAAAGTAATAAATCCAATCGGTTGTATGATTGCATTCCACATCCACCCGGATTGCGATTGAACAATTGCTATCGGTCTCAGAGATTCTGATAACAAAAGTACACCGCCAACTGAAAATCCCATGGAAATTTCATACGAGATCATTTGTGCTGAAGATCTGATACCACCTAAAAGTGAATACTTACTTCCTGAAGACCACCCTGCTAAAGTTATAGCGTAAACTCCAAGAGAAGTTAACGCAAGAATAAAAAGTACGCCTATATTAACATCTGCAACAACTAGAGGAATATTATACCCAAAAATCTTAACATCGGGTCCAAACGGAATAACAGCAAATGTAGTGAACGCAACGAAAAGAGCAATCATCGGTGCAAGTGCGTGAATTATTCTGTCCGATTTTTCCGGAACGATATCTTCTTTTAATAATAATTTGAAAACATCAGCAAACGGCTGCAAAACTCCCTTCCATCCAACACGGTTTGGACCAATCCTGTTTTGCGCCCATGCACTTACCTTTCGCTCAAAATAAACAAGGTAAGCGACCGTAAGAAATAAAAGTCCAACGATTATAAGAATTTTTATCAGACTGAAAATGATTACTTCCCCGATACTCATAAATGTATACCTTCTCTATTAAGCATTAACTTTTTCCTCAACATTTCCTGTTTTTATCTTAACACCATGTTCTCCAAGATCATCATATGTCAATCCTTTGAATGCTTCAATCGAAGCCATTTCTTCAAATACTTCTTCTGCCATTTTGAATTTCATTTTATGACCCAGTAAACCGGCAAGCGATGTAAGAATTTTCCAGGTTGCTTTAGCATCATGCTTAGTACCACGAGCCCATCTATCGAAACTCGTTCCAAATTTATCTAGCCTGCTCATTTCAAAACCATCCAAAGCCCTATCGGCATCAACTGTACTTACTGCCGGTCTTATTCTCTGAATTGTTCCCTCAAAGTTTACAAACGTTCCGTTCTTCTCAGCATAAGTTGCAGCAGGGAATATAATATCAGCAACGGAAGTTGTCTTACTTTGATTAGAAGCATGGACTATTAACAAATCGAGCTTAGACAGCATATTTTCAATTTCCGGATCAACATTAATAAAATCTTCTTTAATCACATATAAAGCTTTGATTCGTTTTTCTTTTATTCCTTTTTTAATTCCTTCTATTCCCAAACCGGATTTTGAAGGTGATACACCAACAAGCTCAGCACCTAAAGAGTTTGGTGTAATATCATTTTGCTTTAAAATATCATCGCCAAAATTATTATCTGCACGACGAACAAAATCGATATTGCTGCTACCAACAACAGAACGTGCAAACTTAGCTAGAATGTAATTATCTTCGCAGGTTGCGTAAGCAGAACCAATGAAAGCAACTTCATCTTTTGCAAACGATTTAATTCTTGAAACTGCTTCGGCAAATGCTTCATCCCAACCAACCTTTATTAGCTGCCCCTCTCTTCTTAGCTGAGGAGAGTCAATCCGATCCTCGGCATTAACAAATCTAAAAGTATTTAATCTACCGTGATCGCACATCCAGTAGCTGTTTACCTGCGGATTGTAACGTGGGGTGAGTCGTAGAATTTTATTATCTCTTACCCAAACTTCTGTGTTACAGCCACGTGAGCATCCGGGACATACAGATTTAGTTGCTGACATATCCCAGACTCTTGCATTAAATCTGAAATCTTTACTTGTCAATGCACCAACTGGACAAATATCAATTGTGTTCATCGAGTAAGGATTATCCATTTGCTGACCGGGATAAGTCGTAATTGTAACGTGATCTCCCCTTTGTACAAAAGTTAGTTGTGGACTCTTAGCGATTTCATCACAAAAGCGAATGCAACGTGAACATGAAATACATCGCTCGCCATCAAACATTACTCTGGGACCAAGATCGACGTGTTTTTGCTTATGAACTTTTTCTTCTGTAAACCGGCTTTCACCGACACTGTATTTATAAGCGTAATCCTGAAGCTTGCATTCACCCGCTTCATCGCAAATAGGACAGTCCAACGGATGATTAATTAATAAAAATTCCATCACTGCATTTCTTGCAGCAATTGTCTTTTCCGATTGTGTATGAACAACCATTCCTTCTGAAGCGATTGTAGAACAAGCAATAACAAGTTTAGGTATTTTTTCAACTTCAACAAGACAAATTCTGCAGTTACCGGAAATTGAAAGCTCCGGATGCCAGCAGAAATGAGGAATATCAATCCCATTATCTCTGGCTGCCTGGATAATTGTTTGTCCCGGTTTAAATTCTATTTCATTATTATCTATTTTAATTTTGGGCATCTTTTCTCTGTATCTTAAGCAACTTTTTTCAGTTTGCTTTCATCTGATTTTAAGATCACTTTAGTAAGTTTTTTCTCATCAAGTAATTCATTAGCAATTTTAAGTAGATCTTCGGCAGTTATTGCGTTTACTTCTTCAAGAAATTCTTCAACAGTTATTATACGATTAAAATAAAGCAGAGAATTTGCCATCCGTATCATCCTGTTTGTTGTATTTTCAAGACTAAGCAACGTACTACCTTTAATATATGCTTTAACTTTTTCAAGCTCTTTATCTTTAATCTTGATTTCTCTCAGTTTCTTGAATTCTTTAAGAACAATATCTAAAACTCTATTTGTTTGTTTTGTGTTTGTAGAATAATAAACGCCAAAAGCGGAAACATCAAAATAAGAATTCAGGAAAGAAGTAATCTGATATGTTATACCAAGTTTTTCCCGAACAGCAAGAAACAATCTTGAGCTGCTGCCTTCACCGAGTAAAGTTGAAAGAACCTTTAATTTATGTCTTTGTATATTATTAAATCCTGCCGTAGCTCTCCCGATTATTGTATGCACCTGGTTGAAATCGCGATCAAGAACAAGATCGTGAACTCTGTGTGAAACAAATCTTGTTCTGTTAGTTTTAATTCCTGCTTTTCTTTTGTTGATGTTCCTTTCAGCAAGCTGGACTAATTTATCATGATCAACTAAACCGGAAGCAGTAATTAATAACTTACCGGTGTTATACCTGCTTTTATGAAATTTCTGAAGTCCCTGCGAGTTGAATTTTTTAATGTTGTTTTCTTTACCGATTACTGGCATACTCAAACGGTTGCCGTCGAAAATTACTTCCTCGAATTTATCAAATATAAGTTCTTCGGGATTATCTTCAACATCTCTCAATTCATCAAGAATCACCCCTGCTTCTTTCCTGATGTGACTTTCCTTAAACAACGGATTCTGAATCATATCTGATATAACATTGAAAGATCTCTGTAAATTTTCCGGCAATCCTTTTGTGTAATAGCAGGTATGTTCCTTTGAAGTAAAAGCATTCAGGTAACCACCATATGATTCTATTTCTTCGGAAATTCTTTTTGCAGAACGCCGTTTTGTACCTTTAAATAGCATATGCTCGATGAAATGGGAGATTCCGTTATTAAGATTATTTTCATCTCTTGCTCCAACATTAAACCAAAATCCAAGCGAAAAAGATTTCACATGAGGAATATATTCGGACACTATGCGGGTACCGTTAGAGAGTTTTGTGATTCTGAAATCGTTCAATACAGTAATATTTTTTAAGGTTATTTTTGGAAAACAAATATATAGAATGCCTTTCCGGCAATCAAGAAACTACTATTTACAATTAAATAGTTAAAAATTAAATGCATAAAAATCTGTGAGGACGGTGCTATCCCGATTAATCTCAATTCTAGTTTAACAGGAAAGTAAAATTTTCAGCTTGATGCAGCTTTCTCAGGATACTTTTCCAGATACTTTTGGTAAAAACTACCAATATTGTGATACGCTTTTTCAAGTATTTGTTCATTTGGCAGAAAAACTACCCTGAAGTGGTGTGTACCGGGCTCCTGTCCGAAACCACTGCCGGGAACAACAACAACCCCGGTCTCTTTTATTAACTCAGCTACAAAATGATTATCCGGCTGCTGCATTTCTAATTTTGGGAAAGCATAGAAAGCTCCTTCCGGTTTAACGCAGGAAATTCCCGGAATTGCATTTAACATTTCTACAGTTATGTCTCTGCGTTTCGTAAGCTTTTTATTTGCTTCAACAAGATGAGATTGATCACCTTCGAGTGAAATCTTTATTCCATACTGTTCCGGATGATTTGCAGAAAGGCGTGCACGTAAAATTTTATTTATTGATTCAATGTAATCTGAGAGAATTTCTTTCCTTCCACTCACAATTCCCCATCCAATTCTAAAACCGGGAACCATATAATTTTTTGAAAGTCCACCAAATGTTATACAGGAAACATCTTTATTTAAAGAAGCGATCGAAACGTGTTTCTTTCCGTCGAAAAGAAGCTTGTCATAAATTTCATCTGCAAAAATTACAAGATCATTTTCAAGTGCAAGTTCTATTATAGCATTCAGATTTTCCATAGTATATAATGAACCTGTAGGATTATTCGGATTAATGAGAACAATCGCTTTTGTTTTATCGTTGATTTTGCTTTTGATATCTTCAATATCGGGCAGCCAGCCGTTTTCTTCATCCAAGTAATAGGGATTTTCCATCATCGAAAGCTTGCTTGCAATTGCAGTGTAAAGTGGGTAACCGGGAGTTGGAGTTAAAACATTCTCACCATCATTTACAAGCGCTGTTAAACATATATCGATTGCTTCACTTGCACCAGTTGTAACAAAAATATCATGAACATTGGTTATTCCTTTTCTATCTGCTTCTCTTTCAATTGCCTGAACAGCTTCTTTAATACCGGATGACGGTGCATAGCCATTCATATTTTTCATCATTGCATTATAAGTTGCTTTAATCAAATGTTCCGGCGGTTTAAAATCGTATAGGTTCGGATCACCAATATTAAGGTAAAGCATTTCCTTCCCGGTTTTAGCAACCTCATTGGCAAGTACTACAATATCTCTGACTGCGTAAGTAATATTGTCAGTTCTTATGGCAGGAGTTATTTTTTTAGAATTCATTTTTTCTCCGGTTATTCGGATGACATAATTTTTAACTATATAAATTTAATTTAATTATTTGTGTTATGCGATAGTAAATTAAAGTATAACAGTAATGAATATAACTCTATCGATTATGCAACATAATTTTTATATTTCGCCGGTCTTTATTTCAGAATCAACAGGTTAGTAATTAATGAAGATTTTAAAATTCGGAGGTACATCGGTTGGCAGTGCAGAACGTATGCAAGGCGTCGCAAATCTCATAAATAATGACGAACGAAAAATTGTTGTTCTATCAGCTATGTCGGGTACTACAAATAATTTAGTTAAGATAACAGAATTTCTTTACAGTCAGAAAAAAGATAGTGCTAACAATTTAATCGATCTGCTAGAAGAAAATTACAACAAAGTAATAAAAGAACTATATAGTAGACAGGAATTACTTCAGGAGGGTAAGGAACTGATCGAGTCGCATTTTAATTACATCAGATCTTTTACACAGGATATTTTTACAATCCATGAAGAGAAAGCGATTCTTGCTCAAGGAGAGCTAATCTCGACTGCCCTTTTTCACATATACCTGAAAGAGCAGAATATAAAATCAGAACTTCTCCCCGCTCTTAACTTTATGCGCATCGACACGAATGGTGAACCCGATAATTATTACATAAAAGAAAACATTGAAAGAGAACTGGACAAGTTCCCGGATATAAATCTTTTTATAACACAAGGATATATTTGTAGAAATCTCTATGGCGAAGTTGATAACCTAAAACGCGGCGGAAGTGATTACTCTGCATCATTAATCGGCGCTGCAATCAATGCTGAAGAAATTCAGATATGGACTGACATAAGCGGTTTTCATAATAACGATCCGAGATATGTTAGCAACACACACTCAATCCCGCAGCTTTCTTTTGATGAAGCTGCAGAGCTTGCTTACTTCGGTGCAAAAATTCTTCACCCTTCGAGTATACAACCGGCAAAGATGGCAAACATTCCTGTAAGACTTAAAAACACATTGAAACCAGACGATAAAGGGACTTTAATTTCCGGTAAGGCTGAAGGCGAAGGAATAAAAGCTGTTGCAGCAAAAGATCCTATAACTTCAATAAAGATTAAATCGGGAAGGATGCTGCTCGTTTATGGATTTTTAAGAAAAGTATTCGAAGTGTTCGAACGCTATAAAACTTCAATAGATATGATTACAACATCGGAAGTTGCTGTTTCTGTTACGATTGATGATACTACATACTTAAACGATATTGTTGAAGAACTTAAACAATATGGAATAGTTGAAACCTCATCTGATCAAACTATTATTTGTATAGTTGGAGAAAATATTATAGAACAAAGAGGTTTTATCGATAAAATTTTTGATGCGCTGAAACATTTCAATATCAAGATGATCTCTTATGGAGGAAGTAGGCATAACATTTCGATACTTGTAGATTCTGCAGATAAAAAAGATGCTCTTATTTCACTAAATGAGATTTTTTAAAATGTTTAATCCGGAACAGATCGAAAAATTTAAAAGGTTGAAAACACCATTCTATTATTATGATATTTCATTGCTCCAGAAAACAATAGATGAACTAAAAAAAGAAGCAGATAAAAGAAATTATCAGATACATTATGCTGTAAAAGCAAATGCAAACGAAGGAATATTACAGATTATTAACGATAATGGATTTGGTGCAGATTGCGTAAGTGGTAACGAGGTATCAAAATCAATAGAGGTTGGATTTGATAGTAATAAAATCGTGTTTGCCGGAGTTGGTAAATCCGATGAAGAAATAAAAACCGGACTACAGCATGAAATTTTTTGTTTTAACGTGGAATCAATCCAGGAAATAGAAGTTATAAATTCAATTGCTGGTTCAATGAATAAAACAGCACCAATTGCACTCAGAATAAATCCAAATATAAACCCGAAAACACATCACTACATTACAACAGGTCTTGAAGAGAATAAATTCGGAATCAACTTTGATGATTTCGATCAGATACTTGGAAAGATCTCAAGTTATAAAAATCTTGTACTAACGGGACTGCATTTTCATATCGGTTCACAAGTTACTGATCTTGAAGTGTACAAAAGTTTGTGTATTAGGATAAATGAATTGCAAAAGTGGTTTGTCGATCATAACATAGAAATCAAACATTTGAATGCCGGCGGTGGACTTGGTGTTAATTATGAAAATCCGGATGAAAATCTTATCCCAGATTTTAAATCTTTCTTCCGTGTCTTCGAACAATTTCTTGAATTACAACCGGATCAGATTCTTCACTTTGAAATAGGAAGAGCTGTTGTTGCACAATGCGGTTCATTAATTTCCAAAGTATTATTCATTAAAGAAGGTCTCAACACAAACTTTGCAATTCTGGATGCCGGAATGACCGAACTTTTAAGACCGGCACTTTACCAGGCTTATCATAAAATTGAAAATCTTACTTCAATAGGAAAAGAAAAAAGATATGATGTTGTAGGTCCGATTTGTGAATCTTCGGATACATTTGCGAAATCTTATATTCTGCCTGAAACAAAAAGAGGAGACTTGATCAGCCTCAGATCAACAGGTGCTTACGGAGAAGTAATGGCTTCACATTACAATTTACGCTCAGCTATCCAATCATATTTTTCAGATCAGCTATAAGATTAGGATTATTGTTTAAAATAATTCCCGACGGATTTAATACCGCCGGGAATTACGGAGATAAATTTTACCGGAGAAGAATCATTTTTTTAGTTTCTGCCAGATTACCAGCTTTCAATTGGTAATAATAAACTCCACTTGCTAATGAAGAGCTACCGAACTGTACTTCATACTCAC
>JAJDNK010000004.1 GCA_022340715.1 bacterium BMS3Abin03
CTTTGCTACGATCAATGCCACTTCATAAGGATGGGTATAATAAGGTTCACCGGATGCACGCAGGTCGTGTTTATGCGCTTCAAGCGAAAAAGAAAATGCCTTGCTAATCCGGTCTTCATCAACTTTCGGCAAATTCTCCCTACATGCTTTTAAAAGTTCGGAAAGCATTTTTTGATGTCTGGGATTATCTAAACTCATCCTGGTGCCATTAAAGCCTATTAATACGGCAATAATTTAAGTTATTTAAATGATATGATAAAGTCATGTGGAAAGACGATGTGATATTGGGATTACTTCGAGAGTGATTCCTGCAACTCTTTTACTCTTTGAATTCGCTCATCCAATTTTGAATGTTCAAATTCTGTAAGATTTTCAATGCCCAATATTTCTTCACACAATGCCAGGGCTTTTTCTCTTTTTCCAATTTTCAAATATTGTTGTGCAATCAAATGTTTAAGAGTAATCTCGTTTATATAATTTCTTCTATTCTTATTTTGAAATGATTCGAGTATTTCCTGATACAAGTTTATAGATTTAAGTGGATTAATTTCTTCATATGCTCTTGCTAATCCCCATTTGAAATACCGTGATCCCGGAAACTCATGTAATGTTTTTTCACCGAGTTCAGCAGCTTTTTTAAAATCTTTTTGGTCTATATAAATCCAGATGAGTGAATTAATTGCCAGATAAGAATTATACGAAGCTGAATCACAAGCTGTTCTCAAATTTTCGATTCCAACTTTTGTTCTGTCTTCAAAAAAGGGTAATCCATTTAAAAATTCCATTTTCCTGCTCTGCCAGTATTCGAACGTTCCAATTGCTATGTATGCTTCGAAGAATTTATCATCGAGATCAAGACATTTTTCAAAGGCTGAAATAGAATTAACACCAGTTGATAATGCCGAAAGCCAATTCCCATTCAAAGCATCAAAATACGCAACGTAACCTTCCGTAAGTGCATAAAAATAAGTGTACCATAAATTATCTTCATTTAAAGAGAGTAAGTATTCAGAAGTTTCTTTTGCAGCTTCTAAGTGTGATTCAATTAAATCCGAATCATATTGTTCACCGTAATCGTATGCTTTGGCTATTTGAACAGCAGCAAGATAAATATCCCCAAATGGCAACCTGGGATAACTTTTTTTTAGAACTTTAAATTCATTTTTTGCATTAGAATAATTTTGATTTATAATATTGTGAATTCCTGATTTTAAAAGTGAATCGATTTTTCTACCAGGATAATTCTGTGAAAATGCTGAAGTGAAAAAAAGAAATGTAAAAGTAAGAATCAGAATTTTATAATGTCCCAAACGTTCTGTCTCCTGCATCTCCTAATCCCGGAAGAATATAACCTTTATCATTGAGTTCTCTATCAAGTGCTGCTGCAAAAATATTTACATCCGGATGTTCTTCCTTCAATTTTTCAATGCCCTCTGGAGCAGCAACAATGCACGTAAAAATTGGCTTAATCGCGCCTCTATTCTTTAAAAATGATAATGCAGCAGAAGCACTGCCACCTGTAGCCAACATAGGATCAACCACAATCACAGAATGTTCTTTCAGATTCCCCGGGGTTTTGAAGTAATATTCTTTCGGGATTAGAGTTTCTTCATCACGTTCCAAACCAATATGTCCAATCTTGGCATCTGGTAAAACCTGAAGGAAACCATTTACCATTCCAAGTCCTGCACGAAGCACGGGTACAACTACAATATCATTAGCAAGTTTATATCCTTTTGTTTTTTCTAAAGGCGATTCAACCATAATTTCTTTTAGCTTCACATTTTTAATCAAATCTACAGCAAGAATTACGGAAATTCTTGAAACAGCTGATCGGAATTTTTCACCATCCGTATTTACATCTCTGAGAATTGTAATATTTTTCTTTATCAGAGGATGATCAATTAAGTTAAAATTTTTATAATCAGTCATATTACCAATCAAAATTTTTGTGAATTAATTTTTTAAAGCTCTTCTGCCTAAGATAGATAATAAATTAACAAACGGTGATAACGGTGGTGTATAGTTATAGGGAATCTTTGTTAAAAATTCAATTGTTTGTCCAGAAAAAATTAATGAGGCTATAAGATCAGCGTAACCCGACACTTCTTTTCCTCCACAAAAGGAAGCACCCAGGATTTTTTTATTCTCTTTGTGAAAAATAATTTTTCCGTAAACATTCCTGCTTTCCGGCATTACTTTTACCAGGTTTGGAACTTCTGCATCTACAATTTTATAATTTAAATTAAAGTTTTCTGCTTGTTTACTGCTCAGGCCAACGGAAGCAATATAACTACCGAAAACCTTAACACTTACGTTTTTAATTATCGGATCAGCATTAATTACCTTTCCTGCTGCATTTGCTCCGGCTATATGACCAAAATTATGAGCATAAGTTGCAAACGGGAAATAATCGTAATTTCTTGTAACGGCATTGATGAATTCAATATTATCACCGGCAGCAAAAATATTTGTATCAGAAGTCCTTAGTTTCTTATCCACTTTAATCCCGCCAAACTTACCTAACTCCAATTTAGATTTTTCAGCAAGCATGTTATTAGGTACCACACCGACAGTTAATAAAACCAGATCACAACTTAGCTCTTTACCGTTTACCTTAATTCCGATAATTGAATTATCTTTTATTATGGGTTCAATTTGTTTTATCTCGTTAAGAAACTGTACCGAGTTTTTCTGCAATTCAATTAAAACACATTCACTTATTTCTTTCTCCGAGGATGGAAAAGGAAGGGCTTCTTTTTCGATGATTGTAATATCAATTCCACATTTTACTAAAGCTTCAGCTGTTTCGATCCCAATATAACCTGAGCCAATAATAACTGCTTTTTTTACTTTCACAGAATTCAGATATTCCTGCAGGTGAATTAAATCCGATATATTTTTAAGATGGAAAACATTTTTTAGCTCCTTGCTAAATCCGGGGATAGTTTTGGGTAGAGAACCTGTGGTAAGAATGAGTGAATCATAATTGAAATCTAAGTTTTTTTCTGAAACAAGGTCATGAACATAAATTGTTCTTGTTCGTCTGTCGATCTTTTCAACCTTGTGTTTGATAAATACCTGTACGCCCTTCTCATCCATAAACCTGTTGGGTGAAAATGAAAGAATATCTTCATAACTGCTAATCTTACCTGAAACCACATAAGGCATTTCGCATGTACCAGTGGATATGAAATTACTTTCTTCAAATAGTAAAATATTCGCATTAGGATTAACCCTTTTTGCTTTGGCAGCAGCGGCTGGTCCCGCAGCGTTTCCTCCCACAACAATTATTCGTTTCGGATTTATCATTTTTCTCTAAAACTTAATGTAATTGGAACACCTTTAAACCCGTAGTATTTTCTTATCAGGTTTTCAATAAACCTTTTATAATTTTCGGCCACCTGTTTAGGATAATTACAAAAGAAATTAAATATCGGGTAATATTCACCTACCTGTGTTATATATTTTATTCTGATTTCTCTGCCTGTTGAAGTTGCTGGTGGTGGATTTTTTTTAATCTCCTCTAAAAGATCTTTGTTTAACTTGTTTGTAGGAATTTTTTTTCCTCTTTCTTTTTGAACAATTTTTGCGATTTCAAGCAGTTTAAATATTCTCTGTTTTGTGAGTGCAGATATAAAAATTATCTCGGCATAATTTACTGCGCCAAGTTTTTCCAGCATTGCTTTTTTAAACCTGCCAGCTGTGTTAGAGTCTTTTTCAACTAAGTCCCATTTATTTACAGCTATAATCAAACCTTTTTTCCAGCGAGTCACTTCATCAATAATTTTCTGATCCTGTTTCTCAAGACCGAATTGAGCATCCAACATTACAATTGCAACATCACACTCTCCGATGGTTTTTAAAGTTCGGATGCTTGAATAAAACTCAATACCTTCCTGCACATTCTTTTTCTTTCGAAGACCCGCGGTATCAACTAAAACAATTTCTTCGCCATAATGTTTAATAATTGAATGTATGCTATCGCGTGTTGTCCCGGGAATTTCAGTAACGATGTTTCGATCTTCCCCGAGTAGTGCATTCACTAAAGAAGATTTGCCAACATTAGGTCTTCCAACAACTGCAATTTTTAATCGGGGATCAGTTTCTTCTTCAGATATTTTTTCAAATCCTTCTGTAACTTCATCCAGCATATCCCCGACTTTTCTACCAGCAATTGCTGAAACATCATAAATTTTTTCTACACCAAGACTAAAGAATTCTGTGGCTGCAGCTTCATAATTTTCCGAATCAACTTTATTAACAAGAAGATAGAATCTTTTACCAGATGTGCGAAGCATTTTGGCTATTTCAGTATCAACCGGGTTTATACCCGTTCTCACATCAACCATAAAAAGAATTGCATCTGCTTCGGATATTGCGATATTAACCTGCTCCCTGATTGCTTTTTCAAAAGTATCTTCCGATTCAGGAACGTACCCGCCGGTATCTATAAGAGTAAATTTTTTACCTGCCCATTCTGCTTCTCCATAATGCCTGTCGCGTGTTACACCGCTCGTATCATGTATTATTGCTTCCCTTTTTTCAACTAACCTATTGAAAAAAGTAGATTTACCAACATTCGGACGACCTACGATAACTACCAGAGGAGTTTTCATACAATTAAAATAATGAAACTCTTTATAGAAAAGAATAATCCCCGATGAAATGAAACGGAAGGAAAGGAAGATTTATCAGAATTGATATTTAAAATTAATCGTTGGAATCAGTTCTAACCTATCTGCAAATTGTAGGTTTTTCACTCTAAGGTTAACTGCAAGATTATCGTTATAACGATGAGCAGACCAGACAGCATCAATAACACTGAGAAGATGATTTATATAAACTCCAATCACCAATTTTGAAGCTGTGTTATAAGCACTATTCGCATCACCTCTCATATTTGCATAGTCTTTCATTATTTGCGGTACGTCACGAAAATTATCAATAGCTGGATCGAATTCATCCCAGCCGGAACTATACTGGTTATACTTACCAATCTGTTCATAATATTGCTGATCCCCATGAGGAGGCAAATGATGTGAAAAATTTGATTCAGCATAATTCAGAGCTGACCAATCTTCTATCTGTTCCCAAGGAAGTAAATTACTATCGCGGTTTATGGGGATTTCGGCATCTTCAGGCACATCAATTGCATCTTTGTGTTGAATTAAATAATCAGCGTATTTTACGACACTCCAATGTTCATCGGCAAATGCTTGAAACTCAGCCTCCTTATCATCACCTTTTTTGTTATAAATTATTGCTGTAGAAATCAACGCAGCATCAACTGCAAAAAATATTGCGGCTTTTATGTAATCACCAACATAAAATTCACCTGAACCCGGGACTACAGCAGACATTACCCCGGCAAGCAAAGGAGATTTTTTATCGGATTCATCTACTAATACAAATGAAGGTTTAATTGAATAATAATTATCAACAATTAATTTAGAATCAAAGGATAGATTCCCTGTTAGTTCAGTTTCATTTTTATTTATTTTTTGTGCAAGAAGATAAGAACATGAAAATGCAAATATCAAAACGACGAATAAAATATTTCTTTTCATTTTTATATCTCCTTTAAAAATTATAATCTCAAATTGTTTTGAAGATTTACAATATCAAATCCGAAAAGTACTCCTCCATAAAACCTCCATTCTTTACCATAAGTTATGGTTTCATCCCTGATAACTCTTTTGAACTGATCCAAGCCGTAAGATGCATTAAAAAACAAGTCTGTAGGAAACAGGTAATAAGAATTCATATGTATCCTTATTTCAGCTCCAACACCTTTTTTTGCATTATCAATCTTAAACTTATCCCCTGTCCAGGCATTCCCTATATCAAAACTAAAAGACAAAAAGATTTTATCGAGGTATAAATGTCCAAGCCGTGCATCTATATCCCGGAATAACGGAAACCTGTAAGCAAAATGCAGCCAGGCTATTTCATTTCCTTCTACCGCATAAAAAGGATAGGCTTTCATTCCCAATAATCCACCAAGGAAAAAATTAAAGAATGAAGGAACTTCGGGACCTAGAATTGAACCTGCACGGATCTGAGTTGTAAAAGTATGATGTTTCCACAACTGCATAAAAGCCCTTGCATTTAGTTCAATCTTATGAAAGTTAAAAAGTTGGTATTTAGGTTTTAAAACACCATCTTCAACTATATATTCTCCACTTTCGTTAAACTTATTTGATTCATAATCATATGTAACTTCTGCCGTAACTCCTAACGGATTAATATCCTGATCTCTTGTAGGAGCAATC
Organism: bacterium BMS3Abin03; assembly: GCA_022340715.1. Taxonomy (GTDB): domain Bacteria; phylum Bacteroidota; class Ignavibacteria; order Ignavibacteriales; family Ignavibacteriaceae; genus BMS3ABIN03. The sequence goes on from JAJDNK010000004.1 coordinate 6,276, forward strand.
ATATTCAAAATATATTTTATGCGGAAGTCTCTTCCAACAAAATAAGTATCGTCCGTTGTTGGATAAAGCTGATTAATATTAGGAATGATAAAACTGCCCAATGTTGCGGTGTATTTACTGAATATAAATCTTAACTCTAAATTCTGAAACCTGTCAAAAATCCTGTGCTTTGCTGCAAAATCAAATTCGAAGAGATTATAAGAAACATCAGTAGGAATTGTAAAATCATAATTAACCACTCCGTTAACCGTATCGGCACCAAAAAATATATCTACATCCGACACGCGGTTTATACTGTAAAGTTCAGCTGAAAGTTCGGGTCTTATACCAATTGAGCTTAATAATGGAAGTTTGTTTTTGTATTCAAAAATCAAGAAGAGATCACGCTCCAAACGTGAGTTTATATCACCTCCTGCAAAAATAGAATAACGGTTAAGCATATCACTTGAAGTAACATAAACACCCGGCTTTATTCTTTCTGCAAAGTTATTTGATAGATTATAGTTGTCAATTCTTATGTAAGGATAAAAGGTGAGATTTGAAAAAACACCGGTATAACTTTTCTCATTGTCAACTTTAACATTGTAGTCATCATAATGCTGAAGTGCATTCAAATCAAAATTATTTATATCTCCGTTCGGTTTATCTTCGCTTAAAGGTGGATCCGATCTCCATTGATAACTCATTTCACTCGTTATCTCTTTAATAGAATCTGCAGGAAGATAAAATATTTTGTAACCCGTGGAGGTATAACCGGCATAAACTATATTTCCCTTTTCATCAACATCCGGCATGAACGCTCCGCCGATAACATTCGTTAACTGCTTTTTCTTCTTTGTAACCAAATTGTAAGAATATAGATTAAATATTCCCGTTTCATCAGAAGCGTAAATCAAATTTCCCAACTCATCAAAGACAGGGTTTCTTTCATCGTCATCACTTGCCAAAACAAATTCAACTTGTCCACCATTTGAGCTTACTTTTGCAATATCACGTGTGTTCGCGTAAGAATAATCAAAAATTATAAATGAACCATCATTGGAAAATTTGGGATTATAAACTTGCTCACCATTCTTATAATCAGTGAGTTTTTTAAAATTTTTACCATCGATATCTATAATACCGAGATTAGTTGTGCCATCTTTCTGAAAAAGAAATACTATCTTTTTACCATCGTTTGAAACTGCCGGTTGATTTGCTCTTAGGTCAAATGTTAATCTTATTTCTTCTTCTGAATTAAGATTATAAGAATAGATATCATGCACATTGTAACCATTAGGATTGTCTTCACTCAAACGAGCATAAACAATTTTATTCTGTCCGGGTATCCAATCATAAGTTGAACGAACACTAGATACGATATGCTTATCCACCTTAGTTTCAGTATTATATGAATAGATACCGGAAAGACCAAAATAATCTGCAGATTTATTAGAGATGTAGAATATCTTTTTTCCATCGGGTGAAAATCTGGGATAAAAATTTCCGAATCCAACTTTTGCTATTGTATCTCCGGCTACGATATTTGCAAGTACGGATTTACTTCTCCTTTTATAATCTTCAGTTACATAGTTTTTCCATTCATCATAAAGCTGGTTGCCGTCTTTTCCTATTATTTTTTGAAATGCTGCATCGATAGTAAATGTACCTAAGTTGCCAAGTGCATGTGAAATTTCTCTTAATTTATTCTCACCATATTTCTGCGAAATGTATCTTGTTAATGCAAACCCCGAATTGTAAACAGATTCATTCCCCAAACTTGTTTTTCCAAATACCCCCATCTGATTCCATGTTAACATATTTCTATCAAGAGCATAAGAACGTAAAATCATATCACGGTGAGTATCCCAGTTATCATAATTAAATTCTTTACGCATATATTGCGCTGTGCCTTCTGCAAACCAGGCAGGAACATTTATAGTTGCCAGTGGATATGAAACAACAACATTCGGATAACCATAAAGAACATCCGGTCTTCTTTCATCATCATAATTAAGCCATTGTAAAAATATGGCAGGAACAGCTCTGGTTGTCTTCATTGAAGCCTGAATCTGTACCATATGCGTAAACTCATGTGAAATAACATTGCGTAGCCAGTTGTGTGCTCCTCTCAGATCGAAGTCGAGAGCACTTGTCCAGATTTCAATTTTATTATCAAAGAAATAAGTTGCACCGTTTGAATAATCATCAATATCCTTAATAACAAAGTGAACAACTCCGGGCTCGTAATGATAGAGTGAAGTGATTGGTCCCCAAACATCCTCAGCAATTTTCGAAACTACTTCGGCAGTTCGTTTTGCAGCGGTATGATAATGAACCTGAAAGTGTTCGGTTTTAATTGTATACCAATCGAGTTCAGGATGAAACTCAGTGAACTGTGCAAAAATTGAAGAAGAATAAATTATTAAAAAGAGAAGAAGATGTTTCAAATGTAATTTCAGATTTAGGTTCGAAATATAGAATAAGTTAAAAATTTAGATGAAAATATTATTTGGCTACCGCTATCTTAATAATAGCATTTTCCTTTTTACCGTTAGTGCTTGTTGCTTCAATTCTTACAATGTAAACACCGCTCTGAATATCAGATACATTCCATAAGGTTTCATTATCCATTCCGCCCTGCGCATTATCGTTTAACTCTGCAACAAAATCTCCTGCTAGATCGAAGATTTTAATATTAATTTTGGAATCTTCTGAAACATAGTACCGGATGTTTGTTTCACTACCGTACACCGGATTCGGATAATTGTATGCCCTGCTGGTTGGGAAGAATTGATTAATAGCATTGCCTGTTTCTGCCGCTTCAATAAAGGAAGAGTTTTGTGGATTACCATTCTCTTCAGTCCAATAAAGTTTTCCATCAATAGAACTTATTGACCAAACTGATAAAACATTTTGATCATTTAAGACTGCGAGATTTGTTTTGCTGTTCGTATTATACAAAATCGGAGTAACAGGAATTCCCGAACCTGCAGAGATTGGAAAACCGGGAATTACTTTTCCGGTTCCTCCATCGATTGCAAAAATTCTTCCGTCTATTGTAACAGAAATTATTTCGGATTTATTATCACCTTCAAAATCTGCTGTTAAAGGCGTTCCAACAAAACCAATACTTTCAGGATCGACAAACGGAAAATTATCTGCCATAGCACCGGTTAAATTATACGCTTCAATGTTATTTCCGTTATTCAGAACAATGTAGTTGGTACCATCTTGCTTAAGATCTGTAAGCGAAAAAGAATTTATATTTCCATTTGATTTAATATTAAATTCGGTAATAATACTGCTTTTGTTTATAACATAGAGTCTATTCTTATCAGTGAGAACAACTGCAATATTATTCCCATTAATATCTTTTGTTACAGCCAAATCGATTGGCAATTCATCAACTAATTCAACAGTGCCTTCATTGCTCCAAAATAAATGTGTTTGAGGATAAATTTTATTTGTCATTCTGCCAGTGGAAGCTATGAAGGAGCCATTCGCTGCAACTTTATTAATTAAATGCTGCGTACTCACATCAACCATATCCTGCTGTTGTGGTAATGAACCAAATGAAGCCGGGGAATAAGTAATGATCTTTCCATCAAGAGTCCCTATTACTACTTGTTTATTACCATTATCCAGAGTATTAATTACGGGAGCCGAACTTAAAATTCTTTTAACATTTATTTCACCATTTTCCGTCGTAGTTCCTTCACTTAAGCTATAAGTTAAGGTTGAATCCTTTGCTCCATAAATTTGAAGTATATCATTTTCTAAAACAGAAGCATTTTTAAATACTGAAAAATCAGATAACGTTTTTACAATTGAAGTTCCATTATGCACTACGAGATTTGTACCATTGAGAATTAAATAAGCAGGTGAATTATCGAATCGGGAAATAGAAATACTCTTATTATCAGAAGATAAATTAATCTCATTTGAAAGAATTGGTTTAACTATAGAATCGCCATACTCAACCTTAAAGTTCATTCGGTTTGCGATATCAGAAAAATCTTTTATTGTAATTAGGCTGTTAGCACCTGAATTGGTTTTAGTATCAGGTCTGGTATCATTTGCAAATCTGTTCTGATATAACTCAGCAGGATTTGAGACATACCAAAAATCTTCTTTTTCGCCCTCCCCTATAACTTCATCACCCAACACCGTGTAGAATTTTTCTCCTATATCCTGAATACCATCTGCTTCTTCAACATCAACACCACGATGATGCTTATCTGTATTAATTTTATTTTCGGCAATCTTTTTATTGATTATATTCTCATCAATATGCCATATTACAATGCCATTACCCGGGACAGCCCAGTCAAATTCATCAACATCGGTAACAACTCCTTCTAATGTATCTACATCGAAGCTATAGTAACCGGTAGTGTCTTTATCATAAGTTCTTGTTTCAACTTTACCATTTATATTTAGAGTAACCTTGGAACCATCGTTATTTACATCCCGATTACGATTTTCAATCAAATAATACTCCGATGAATTAAGCGGAACTTTTAAGATTACAGTATCGCCAATTTCTGCAGCAAGTCTTGTAACAACGCTTACCTCATTACTCCCAAGATTCACAGTTACCGGTTCAGCCCATCCTAATCTTATCTTCGTCCACGGAGAAGGTTCTGGTGGAAAAGCACCATTATAAGCAAATATGCTTTGTCCATCCATCAAGCCAAATCTTCCGATTGCACTTAAGCCGGTCTCAGTATCAAATAAATCAGGTAAACCGAGATAACTTCCTATACTTGCACACAATAATCCATTAATTGTAATCTGAAAAAGATATTTTCCACTAACCGTTTCAAGTTCCCGGCTTTCTGTTTCAGGAATTATCATGGTGTTTGGAATATTAAATGTACCACCTGAAACCGGAATTCCATCAAAATCACTTCCATAAATATTTTTGAATGCACTTTGACTTAAATAAACTGAGGGTAAGTCTCTTTCGTTTCCAATACTGCCCGGTAACGAAACATCTCTGCCAACTCCGGCATGAAATATTATGAAAACATTATACGCACTAAAGTTAAATGCTGGATAAACCTGATCAGCTTTTGTCCAGGCTTCTACCGAAAAATCAGCAAGTGAGGTAAAATCATTCGATCCTGGAGGTGGTGAATAATTTCTCATCGCCTGGGATACTGAAAACGTATCCTCAAGAATTGTATATTCAACCGCCAATTTTCCGTTTGATACCTTTGAAAAATAATTTTTTACAAACTGAATATGAGATTTAAAATATTCATCATTGTGAGGAAGCGGATCAAGAATCGAAGTACCATAATCTTCTGTATAAATTGATCCAAATTTACCATTACCAACTGTTGCCCCGTCTTTATCCTCTGCAAAATTAACCATCACAGCAAGAATTTTCAGTGTATCGGATGTGGCTAGATTTTTACTAATCGAAGTTGGACCTAACAAAGAAGTTTTAAAAGTTTGGGCAGATAAACTGCCCAAACATAAAATCAGAATAAGAAGAAAAAAAACTTTTTTCATAATTTAAAATCAAACGCCCCTAGGTAATCCTCTTAAAGACTCCGGAACTGCTCCCCAGCCTATTAATACTGTAAATCTTAAAGTATCAGACAGAGGATGCGTATCTCCACCGGGAAAAACCGATGTTGTTATATAACTAAAATCGAACCCATATATGTCGTATCTTATACCGGCACCAAAGGTTATAAATTTTCTATTACCATAAGACGGATCTTCATAGAAGTAACCAGTTCTAAGAGCAAACAGGAAATCTCCTGGTGTTCCGTACCAGTATTCCAAACCCATAGATGTAACGATATCTCTTAATTCTTCACTGAAGGATTGATCACCCCACGCAGTGAATACGGCTTTATAAAATGGTTCGGAATGACCAGATGTGTCTCTGCTAACCAGTAGTTTGCTGAAATCAAGTGTATAGAGTAAGGAGTTAAATTCATCGTTAACAAGCTGGAAAGCCATACCGAGTCTGAAATTTGTGGGAATCGGATCTGCCTGATCCTGATCTATATATTGAATTTTAGGACCGAGATTACTCAAGTTAGCACCTATGCTAAATTTATTTCCAAAATCTTCTCCAAATATATTCAGAGTTGAAGGCCGCCACATGGCAGCAATATCAAAACTAACAGAAGTAGCAGTACCTGAACCTTGTTCCTGACCAACTGGTTTATCCGAAAGGTGACTATGGATAATCCTAAAGTTAAATCCAAGGCCCCAATCGCTGCTAAGTTTAGTCGCGTAACCAAGAGTTAATGCAGCATCGAATGCATTAAAAGTACCAAGAGGAGTCGGATCAACTTCACCTGTTCTTACAAATTCACCAAAGTTCATATAAGTAACACTTGCAGTTAAACTGCCTCCCAGTTCATCAAAATAACCCCGATAAGTCAGGTAATCATAAAACAAATCGAGATTGAACTGAGGAAGCCAGTTACTATGTGTAATGCTTAATTCAGTTCCTGTAAGAAAAGCAATACCTGCCGGATTCCAGAAAATTGCAGCGGAGTTATCTGCTAATCCACCACCTGATTCACCCATACCTCCGGCCCGGGAATCGGGGGCTAAAAGCAGAAATGGAACAGCCGCACTTCCTCCTGTACCTTGAGCCAATGTAACGCTCGTAATCCCTAAAAGCATAGCGCCGGCTAACGACAGCCTAATAAATGTTTTCATACTATAGTACCTCCACTATAAGTTTTCTTCTTTTTTCATATCCAATTTCGGTCAAGAAATTAAATATAAAAAATATTACAATTAAAAAGTTTATTCTATTCATAAAAACTTATCTTATTACTGCTAATTTACCCAGCACGCTTTGATTAAATGCACCATCTGAGCTTTTAACCATAATCTTATATAAATATGTGCCATTTGATATCATATCACCATCACCATCTCTACCATCCCAGTTTATCTTAACAAATTTCTCGCCAACATTATTTGATTCAATTTCTTTAATCATTCTGCCCGCTATGGTATAAATTTTAACTTTTACATCTACCGGTTGATTAAGACTATGCTGAAAAGTAAAGGTAGTATTAGATCTGAATGGATTAGGATAATTATATACATCTCTTATAACAAGCTGATCGTCAGCAACTACACTAAAGTAGGTAGTTTCACTGGAATAATTATTAAATACATCCCAGGCTTTAACCAGAAGACTATACTCGCCTTCATCCAATTTATCAAACTTATAGTTTATTTCACCAGATTTGCCAGCAGCATCAAGATCGCCTGTAAAATAATTAGTAAAATCAAGAGGATTTGATTCATCCTCATTCAATATTCCCTCAAGCTTATGACCAACACCCGTTCCTGTAGTATTCAATCCTGTTTCATCCGAAAGCTTTACAATTAAATCTGGTTGTGGCCCAACGAGGTAAGCATTATAAGATGCTGTGTTATCAAGAAACACTTCCATCTCAGGTCCCGTGCCATCGTTTACGGCGGTTGTATCAGTTCCACCCACAGTAATTTTATTCGTAAAGGCAATCCCATCTGATTGGTTATCAAAGAAGTAGAAAATTATTTTCCCATTTTTATTTTCATAGGAAATATCTTTTGGAACCACAAAATTAGTTTTGAACTCGCCATTATTAACAGAAACTCTACCTTTGAAAATCACTCCACCAGGAATTACAACCTGATAATTTCCAAGTTGTTCTAATTTCTTTATTCTTTCAGAATCGAAAATCGTAAGTATTCCTTCTCCGCTAAAATTTTCATTTCGTAAGCCTTGTGGTGTAATTATTGTACCGGATACTTCGGAACTACTTAAAGCTTTCAATTGAATATCTGTAGACAAAGACTTTCCATCAATCGAATCTATTGTACCTTCATACCTTGGAACCTGAAGTCTCAATAAAGGATCTCCAAAAAGATGAAATTTCCTATCATTTGGTCTATTTCTATTCTGTCTTGTAGCAAAATAAACAGAACCAATTGTCCTCATTAGATTCAATGTATCACGTGGACTAATTAGCAAATTTGTCATAAAAGCTCTATTCAATTCATCGTTTGCAAACGACTGGACTACTCTGACAGAACTTAATGCCGCAATAGCACCACCATCAGGCTTTAAAACCAATTCATCAGTACTACTGCTTTCATTTGGAACATCATAATATGCAAAATCGCAGGTCGCTGCTACCAAAAAGAAACAATCTTTATTATGCAATTGTGGTATAGTCACACTTTTTTCAAATACGATCTCATGAGTCCATACTTCCGGATTGCCATGACCAATATAATTTAAGAGAACTGTACCTCTATTTATCGCATCAATTATAGCAGTGTTAACCTGGGGTTTTCTTCTGCCTGCACTTGTTATTATTGTTGGATAATCAGCTAAATAAATTTTGTCTAAATTATATGATTTGGGAATTATACTATTAGCGATAGTTTCCATCTGAGGTGTATGCAAATTAGCTTCGGGACCTTCCGTTGTTAAAGCATCATCAGCTACTAATGTCATAGTGTTTTTCCATACCCCGTTTTCACTATTCAATTCATAATTGATATCTTTCGTAACATAATCATTAGCCTGTGTCAAGCTGGCTGCTGTAATTCTGCCGGGGATTAAATCAATATTATCTTCCGGAAATCCAATAATATTATCCATTTTAACATAAAAATCATCCGCTGTATAGGAATCTCCCCCTTGAATATATACTAGCGATTCTTTCGTTTGCCAAGTTGGAACGAAATTATCATTAAAACCTTCTGTGTTCTTATAATCAAAAGTACCCTTTCCGAAAAACAGAACAGATTCAGGTGTGATTTGCCAATTATCATAAGCGTATTTAATAAAGTCTCTGATTGCTGATACATCAAGTATTCCACAAGAAAACTCATTAAATATTTGATCGACGCGAACTACAATAGTTGAAATTGGTATGATTGCTTCACTCTCCCTGAAATTTTTCAACCTGTTCGCTTCATCTAAAAAATCTTTTGGGGAAATTATTATATATTTAGCTCCATCCTGTATTCCTCTTAAATCCGAATTTTCAACCGATACAGGATTTACTGGGATAAGAAAATCTTTATTACTTAAACCAATATATTTTGATACTGAGCCTTTGGATTCTGCTATCTGGAATTTACAATCACCACCACTTAATAATACCGGATTAGTAATTAATTTTACATTTGCCGGATCACTAACATTATACACACTAATATCAGTTGAAGGGAAATCATGAAGTGAATATTCAATAACTGCAGTTGTATCTTTAGAAAAGAAAAGTATTTTATTATCAAAAGCTTTAAGATCCTTTACATAAGAAATTTCAAAATAATCTAAGTAGCCAACTGAATTAACTTCAGATGGTTCTATACTTAATTTTAACAAACTTCTGTTATCCGGTAAATCTCCTGTATATGTAGCAGTAATATTATCATGAAGTTTTCCAACCGTATATTCTGCAGATCCATAACCACTCAGAAACCGGTTTAATAATGACTTATTATTATCAGTAGCTTTAAGTGTTAAACCGCTCTTAGAAGCAACTGCAAACCGCATTTTATAATTAATAGGATAAGAGGGAATTCTTCCATTTAATGAATTTATGTATGTATGCGATGTAACGGACTGTGTAAAGTTATCGCCATAATAATCTCTACCTGATTTAGCCAAATTGATTTTATCTTCATCCAGATCCGCAAAAGCAAGCGTATTGGTTTGGGAATATTCGGGTGTAGTATTTAAACTCGCTTCATTTTGAATTCTTTTACCATTTTCACCTCCATATGTAATCCAGTAATAATTATGATTGGAGTACGGATGATGAAATCTTACAATTTTATTTTGCTTTGGATCATAATCCCAGAAGTCTGTTCCCCTACCATAAAAAATTATGTAATCTTGCTCATCAAACTTTCCGTCATCTTCTCCGATAATAGATATTGCATTCTCTACTAAATCAATCGGGCGAGCTTCGTTAACTGATTCAGATAATACTTTCCCGCCATTATTATAAATTTTTATTGTTCGCGGATTAATTGAAGAAAGATCAAATCCGGCAGAAGTAAGAAAATCATGATCGATTTTATAGATACCTTCTTCCGGCGCTTCAAACTTTACCCATTTTCCGCTTGCAAGTACACTGCTTGTATTTACCTTTTTAATTGATGTCTTTTTCGGTTTCTGCCAGAAACGTGCAATCTCATAATTAATACATGTAGATCTAAGCAGTTCATCATATTTATTATTTGTTGTACTACTTCCACCTTTACCGTACTGAACACGGAAGACTATCTGTTTATATAATTTTATTTTTTTTGTTTGAGCATCAAACTTTACAGGGAGAATCCTGATCTCCTGATTGTTTAATCTTCTCGTTATTCCAAAATTCCCAAACAAAACCAGTTCGGGATTATCTTCAAAACTGAAGTATTCATCACCGACTACAAATTTACTTGCCGGAATATCACCTTCTTTAACTAGCTTTGGTATTGGAGTGATCTGGCCATCAAGTTCAACATACTGAGTATTTAAAACTTCAATTGTGTTACCAAATTCTACCGGAACACCGAGATTCATTCTCCTTTCCGGGATAGCAGGAACACCCCAGGCATCAGGATCAGGAATAACACCAAAATCTAAAACTATATTCCTAAATTTTTGATTATCAATTGTCGTGATTGAAGTATCGATATAGCGAGGTGTATATTCTATTACAATTGAATTCTGATCGGAAGAAAGGATTCGGTAATCGCTCTTAGAATAGGCAACTATAGATAGGAATAATAGTATAATAGAGATTTTGCTCTTCATTAAACTGAAATTCTAAGAATAATACTCTTAAATAGTTTTAAATTTTAATAAAATTTTTCAGAAAAACGCCGGTAGCTAAAATCTCTAATAATTCTCCTTTTAATTTGGTTAAATTTATATAACTAAATGATTACCAGTCAAGTCAATAAATCCAATTTACAGGCTTTTACTTCTTGAATAATCTTGTCCGAATTCAGGTAGTAAAACGGTAGTACTGTTTTCTCAAACATTATTTTTTTATCAGTGTTGATAAGAACTATTTTACGTTTATTAATACCAAATAAATTTACTGCATTATATAGTTTGCTCACCACTTTATCAACATCCGAAAGTAGTATGAAATTTAATTCAAGATTTTCACAAAATGTGGAGTGTGATTTTGTGTTTTCTACATTTACTCCAACTACCCTTATACCAAGTTCATTAAATTCAGACATGTTTTGGTTGTAGTTGTTTAATTGTTTTGTACATACCGGGGAATTATCTTTAGGATAGAAGACCAATAATACTTTTTGATCAAGGTTATTATAAAGCTCAAATTCATTTCCATTCTGATCCTTCAATCTAAAATTGGGAGCTGTTTCATTTAACATTAAAGACCCAGTGCTTCCTTATTTTCCCTCATAGCTAAAATGCAAAATTCGATATGTTCATCTAAAGGAATTCCGAGCTCTTCAGCACCATTTCTTATGTCTTCCCTGCTCACAGCGCGGGCAAATGCTTTATCTTTAAGTTTTTTCTTTACAGATTTCACTTCAACTTCATCAACAGTTTTTGATGGGCGAACATAAGTGACCGCTGTTATAAAACCAGCAAGTTCATCACAAGCAAACAATACTTTTTGCAACTTTGATTCTCTTTTTACTCCCGAATAATTTGCATGTGATAATATTGCATTTCTGAATTCTTCGTTGAATCCTTTCTCTTTTAATATATCAGAGCCTTTGAAAGGATGTTCCTGTTCAGTTGGATACATTTCATAATCAAAATCGTGAAGCAATGCAACGTTACCCCAAAATTTAATATCATCATTAAACTTTTTAGCGTAAGCACGAACACATGTTTCAACAGCTAATGCATGTTTTATCAAAGCTTCACCTTTAGTATACTCATTTAGAATTTGCCAGCATTGTTCACGGTTCCTCACTATGTCATCCATTTTATCTCCTTACGCCTTATTTTTTTATATTATTAAAATTCGGACATAAATCATTCAAAAAACATTCTTCACATTTTGGTCTTCGGGCAATACAAATCTTTCTTCCATGTGTTGCAAGCCAGTGTGATAAATTTATCCAATCATCTTCAGGAAATAATTCTTTTAACCTGAATTCAATTTTCTCAGGATTATCAGAAGAAATAAATCCAAGAATATTTGAAAGTCTTTTAACATGAGTATCGACAGCAATTGCAGGAATGTTAAATGCATTTCCGGCAACAACAGAAGCAGTTTTTCTTCCCACACCAGGAAGAGTCACTAACTTATCAAAATCTGATGGTACTTTTCCGTTATATTTTTCCAACAGCTCCGAACAGCATTTTCTGATACTTTTAGCTTTTTGCCTGTAAAAACCTGTTGAAAAAATATCCTTCTCTAACTCTCTTTGAGTTACACCTAAATAATCCTGTGGCTTCCTGTATTTTTTAAATAAAGTTTTGGTAACAATATTTACTCTTTCATCTGTACACTGCGCAGAGAGTATCGTCGAAATTAATAATTGGAAAGCAGTTGTATATTCAAGTGCCGGCTTAACAGAAGGATATGCCGCTTTCAATCTTTTTAAGATTTCCAATGCATTTTTTATTTCTTTATTACCCGCCATCACGATTAAACTTTTTATCTTTATTCATTAATCTTTCAACAGGTTTATTTTTTAATAAATGCTCCTGAATAATTTCTTCAACATCTTCCAGCTTTACACCACTATACCAGATTTGTTCCGGGTAAACAACAACAGATGCACCAAATTCACATGCATCAAGACATCCTGAAGCATTTGCCCGGATTTGAGTATTGAGTCCTAATTCCTTTAATCGTTTTTTAAATTGCTGTCGTAATTCCAAACTACCTTTATCAGAACAACAACCACGTGGATGACCTTCGGGTCTTTTATTTTCGCAAACAAAAATATGTTTTTCAAATCTCTTCATATAAATTTTTGAATATCAAAACAAGTTTCAAAATACAAATATATAATAAAACCCGATATCCACTTGTTAGTTGTGTAAGTAATGTTATCGGGGATTTTTGTAAGATTAGAAAATAATACTTAGTAGCGCGTACGGGATTCCTCCAGGGGAGTTCCTTCGGAAGAACCCGTGATCTCCACTTTAAGAGAATCATTTATACAAACTCCTTTTGCAATTAAAAATCCTTAATGTACAGGTTGCTCAATCTTATTAAGTAGTTATACCATTTGATTTCAACCACTTATAACCTTCAATCGACTTAAAAAAACTCCCTCTCGCAACTGCTTCCTTTCTTGTTTGAAAAGTTTCATAATAATGAAGTTTATATGGTCTATGCCCCTTAGTATATTTTACTTTTCCAGCATTTTGTGATTTTATTCTATCCTGCAAATCTTCGGTTGAGCCATAATAATAAGTTTGATCTTTCAGACTTTTTAAAATATAAGCATAGAACATTGGCTAAGAGAAAGAAGATAAGATTGGGAAAACAAAACTTAGTAGCGCGTACGGGATTCGAACCCGTGATCTCCGCCTTGAGAGGGCGGCGTCCTAAGCCACTAGACGAACGCGCCTGTATTTGGTTAAGTTTAGATTAATTAACAATTAAAAATTGACTTAATTATTCATTCTTAATTGTTAATTAGTGAGTTGTCCCGTCAGGGTTCGAACCTGAACTCTTCTGATCCAGAGTCAGACGTGTTGCCAATTACACCACGGGACAATTTTTTTGAGGTTCAAATATAGAAAAGCTCATTTCTTTTTGCAATGACAATGCAGGTTTACAGCTAATAGCATGTATTTAAAATAGTCTGAATCAATAGGAATTTTCCAAATACAATCTCGGCTTTTAAAATCATTCACTATTAAACAATATTAAATATTTCATTCAATTTTAACTGGTGTAGTACACTCATTACATTTCCACTAACACCTTTGATATTGAATTTAATGTTCCTGTTATTGCAACTTGTATAAGCGTGAACAAGTAAACCAACTCCCCAGCTTGCGATGTATTCTACATTCGATAAATCAACTGTTATATCTTTGCTTCCTTTATCAATTGATTCTTGAACTATGTTTTGAAACAGTTCGTTCTCTATTCCAATTAATTTATTCTTGTCTATAATTATTACCGATTTGTCAGGGAAGTGTTCAGCATGAATGTCCATTAATTACTCCTGTTAGTTTTTATTACTTTTAAATATAATTGTTATTTCTATATTTCACTAAGTTTATAAATGTTTCTTTTATGTTCAATATTAGTTAATATTAAATTAGAAAAAATTACATACTGAGTGAAGCTACTATTTAACATAATCCTGTTCATTGTATTAAACTATTTCTGTTTCGCACAACAGTTCGATTATAAAAAATCGATTGGTGAATTTAAGAGTGCAACATCGTTTTATATAAACTCTGCGGGAATTGTATTTGTTACTGATGATGTAACTGACGAAGTTTACCAGCTGGATACTCTTGGTAACCTGATCGAATCTATTGGCGGTTATGGTTGGGATGAAAGTGCCTTTGATGACCCAGTTGATGTTTTTGCAGATCCGTTAAAGGTTTTGGTAGCTGACAAAAACAATAACAGAATTCAACGGTTTGATAAAAATCTTAATTTCATTTTTCAGATTTACACAAGAGATAGTGAAAATGAATCCGAGAGATTTGGTTATCCTGTAAGCGCTGTGACTTCCAATCTTGGTGATGTGTTCATCCTAGATTCTGAGAATAAACGAATCCTGAAATTCGATCCTTTCGGAAAATTTATTCAAACAATTGGCGGATATGATTATGGAAGCTACACGTTAAATAATCCTAAAAAGCTTGCCATTTCGATGGCAAACAACATTTACGTAATTGATGATGATTATGTTTATATCTACGATAATTACGGAACAGGACTCGGCAGCTTTAAAGTTGTGGGAGAAATGACCAGCATTCGAATAATATTTAACTGGCTTACATTAAATTCAAAAGAAAAAGTTTATATAATCAACCTGAGATCAAACGATAAAGAACTGAACGAAGCAATTCTTTCGGGAATAGATAATAACTTTGAAATTATGTCTTCGCTGATATTCAATAATAAACTTTATGTGTTAACAAAAAAATCTATTTTGATATTCACACCTATTTAAATCCGGATTAAAACAATTACTTATGGAAAGAATTACAGCAATCAATACTCATAATCAATCCGACAGACGAATTAAATATGTTAAGATGCTTTTATTATTTGGCATCACTGCTTGGTGTGCAGGTTTTCTACTTCCGGCTTTCTTTCCTGAAATCATAGGAAACAATATCTTTTATCAGTTTCTGAAATTATGCTACTCTAAAGTTTGTCATCAATCTAAAGCAGCCTCATTTTATATTAATGATGGTTATATGTTGTTATGTGCCAGATGCAGCGGAATTTACCTAGGAGCTTTCCTGGTCTTAATTCCTCTTTCTTTCAAAAAATCACTCTTTCAATTGTCATTAAAACCACTGATTATTTTTTCTATACCGATGATTTTGGATGCGATTGCTATTCGATCCGGAATTTATACATATTCAAAATTTAATGCTTTCGTAACAGGTATCCTGTTCGGATCAATAATTATAATATATATTTTTGAAGTGCTGATAAACTATTTTTCCGGTACAAGACTGGCTTATGAATAACAAAAAATATTTTCCATCAATTATTACAGGTTTCGGGGCTGCTGTTATTTCTACCGTCCCTGGTTTAAAAAGTTTAATGTGCTGCCTTCTCGTCCCGGGAGCTGCTTTCCTTGCTATTTATCTTTACAACAAAACAATGGGCGATAATCAACCCATTAAGTTAAACAAAGCTTTAAGCTATGGTTTAATAACCGGACTAGTTGCTGCCTTTTTTACTACATTCTTTGATCTGCTCATAACTTTTTTAACTCATTCAAACGAACTGGTTACCGGTTTATCACAAACGGAGGAGATTGTAAACCAGTATAAATTAGGACCTCTATTCGATGCTTCCATTAAAATCATGAAAGAAATGGTAAAAGAAATTAAGAGCACAGGATTTTCTCCATTATACGCTGTATTTATTACGATTGGTAATTTTCTTGTTTTAAGTATTTTCGGAATGTTAGGCGGGCTTGTTGGAATGGCAATTCTAAACAAAAGAAATCGTCCCCGGTTTTAAATTATTGTATTATGATAACCGCATTTATTTTTTTCATTCACTTCATTTTTGCTATACTTGTCTTCACAAAAAAATGGCAGGAAGAAAGTATAACACAAGCATGGATGAATGTAGGACTGATTATAATTTTATTTTCTGTGGGATGGACAATAACCGGAATGATTGCCAAATTAATTATGAACCAGGAAGGACTTGGAGTTTACTTTGATAGGGATACTTTTTCACTTATCCTATTAACCATTATCGAATTTTTCTTCTATAAATTTTACTATCAAACTCCTACTGAAGACGGTAAGGGAAAATAATAACAGCCGTTTGCTCAACCTGTTTTTGAGAACTATCGAGTGCTTCAAATCGCCACTGTCTCAGTGAATTTATAGCAGCATTCTCAAGTTTTGTATCAGCTTTTATTTTAGGTATGATAGTTCCTATTGTTCCATCAGGCAGAATTGTAAACTGCAGTTTGATATCAACTTCTTTCTTTACACCTTCCGGATATTGAGGAAGTGAATAACTATAAATTTTTCTTATTCCTTTTCCGCCCCAGTTAATATCAAAACCAAAACTGCCTTCTCCTTCGGCGTTATTACCCTGTCCTGAAGTAGTTACACTGGAAACATTTTTTTCTTCATTTTTTGTTTTACTTATAGTTGCAACTTCTTCATCATCTTCAGCAGGTTTTATTATATTTTCGTCTTCAGTGTTCTTAGATAAAGGTAGATTAACTTCTTTTACTTCTTTATTCTTTTCTTCCGTTGTGGTTTTTTCTTCCGGCTTTGAAACTTCTTCAACTTTTTCTATTTGCTTACCTTCAGAACCGGATGAACCTGTTTGTGTAGAAACACCGAACGAAAGCTCAACGTATTCCGAAGGTTCATAATCGAAAGATAGATTAAGTATCATAAATAAAATTATCAGCGTTACGTGAAAGAGCAATGATATTGAAAACGATTTGGTTGATAGTTTATCACTTTCCATGATAATGCTCCTTTACTCTTCTTTTTGAGTTTCTATTGTAAACTTGCCAATACCTACAGATTTAGCTGCATCTATAATTTTTATTACAAGATCTATCTGAACGGTTTTATCAGCACGAATGATAAGACTTGTTTCGGGGGTAGTACTTTTAATCTCATTTAACTTTGCAGGAAGCTGGTCGATTCCTGTTTGATCCTGGCCGGCGTATATTGCACCTTCAGCAGTAACTGTAACGATTAGTTTTGTTGGTTCTGATTGTTCAAGCGTTTTTGAACCGGGTAGTTTTACCTTAACACCTGTCAGAATAACAAACTGGCTTGTTAATAAAAAGAAAATAACAAGCAGCAGCACAATGTCTGTAAGTGAGGAATAACTAAAAATGCTTAAAGGTTTATTCGAAACATTAAATTTCATTTGTTGATTCCTAAATTTCTATTTCAATTTCATCTTCAACTTCTTCTGAACCCGTAGAAACATCGTGTACCGTATCTACAACATCATTTGCAACTGTTTCCATATCTCCAACAAGTCTCTTTACAGCACTGCCAAGGTAATTGTAAAATGCGAGCGCGGGTATACCAACAATTAATCCAAACGCCGTGGTTATCAAGGCTTCCCAGATTCCACCGGCAAGATCGCTAGGATTTGCAGTGCCGGCAAGATCTTCTATCCTCATAAATGCGGATATCATTCCTGTAACTGTTCCGAGAAATCCTAACAAAGGTGCAATACCTGCGATTGTTGCCAAAACAGATAAACCTTTTTCAAGCTTACTTATTTCCTGTCTCCCGGCATTTTCAATAGCTTCTTTCACACGATCATGACCAAACCTGAATTTTTTTAATCCTTTCCTCACAATGTTTGCTATTGGTGACTTTTCTTCCATACAAACCGAAACAGCCCCGGAAATATCTTTTTTCTTTATCAATCCTCTTAGCCGAACCAAAAAAGCGGGAACATTTATTTTTGCTCTTCTTATTACTAAAAATCGATCAATAGCAACTCCAAGACCAATTACAGAACACGCTAGAATAAACCACATTAGTATTCCACCCTTAAGAAATATATCGAATAGGTTCATATTATCATCCGTTTATTTATTTGAATTTTTGAAATTTTGCGCTTCTTCCAGAGTTTTAAAATTACCTACCTGCACTCTAAACCAGTTGTTTCCATTTATAACAATGTTCTCAATGGAAGCTTTATAACCCTGTGAATTATATTTTGCCACGGTATTTTGAGCAACTTGTTCAGAACGAAAAGATGAAACCTGAACGACATAATATTCTCCATAGTTATAAATATTAGATTCAACTAAAGCAGGTCCGTTATTTGCATTATTACTGGTTCTGTTGGCAACAGGTTGTTCTTTTATCTGGACGTTGTTTTTTGCCGTATTATTAGTTGTTACTTTTTCACCTGAAACAGGAGCCTTCTCCTGGGATAAATCTATTCCACTGATTTCCTGTCCGTTATCATTTTTATCGTAGGGATAAGTAACCGGAACTTCATAATCTCTTTCTACATATGTAGTACTGGTATTTCTTTCAGCAGGCGGAATTTCTTCCTTCACATCGATATTTCCATCTTCCTTAAATAATATATACAATCCACCAACGATGATAATTAAGATTGCCAGAATTTTAACAAATGAAGAACTTGAGCTTCTTCTTCCATATTTAGGAATTTTTTTCTCTTGAGATCGATTTAATTTAATCTCTACTTCAGGTTCTTCTATTGGAGAAGTCGGCTCCTTCTCTTCTGATAGCTCAACATCCGATTCGTCATCTGTTTTACCGACTACGTTTTTTAATTCCTTAAAGAAGTTATCATTTTCAAAATGATCGGTATTATAATTTTCATCTACTTCATTACCGGATTTATTATCCTCTTTAAAACCCGGTTTTTTATCCAATGTTGAACTGATTGATCTGACTCGTTCAAATTCCTCAGTTTCCTTTTTACTCTCTTCATCTGAAATCTTAAAATCATCCATTTTAATGTCGGGAGTTTCTTCATCCTCAATGTCAAAGAATTCCTCGGTTTCAACAGATTCTTCAAAATCCTTTATTTCAGTCTTTGGATCTTGTTGTTTTTCCGGTTTCGGAGGTTCAGATTTTACTTCTGCAATTGAATTTGATGATTGTGTATTCCCGAGATACCTTTTCCCGAAATCCCATTTGGCACTTTCGCTCTTTGTTTTTTCCGGCTTATCTTTTAAAAATGATTCCGACTCCGATTTGTCTTCAATTTGTTTTGAAAGTGTATTTCCAAAACTCCAGGCTTTGCTTTTTAACTTTTCAGAACTGTGAATCGAAGTTCCTGATATTTTCTCTGAATTTTTCTTAACTGCTTCATTACTAAGTTCAAGTTCAAACTGATCCGAATCGATCGATTTCATATCAACTAATAAAATTTCACCATCGGATCTTATATTATCTTCAATATGAAGATTAGAAATAAGACCTCGTGCTCTTCGCTCTAGCTCACGGTGATCGGCTTCAGATGATTGATCCACATCTTCAGACAGTTCTTTTCCTTCAAGTAAAGGAAGAACCGGTTTTCCCGCACTCAGGCTAAAATGTAAATCAAGAGAATCACGTATATTGTCGTGTACTTCCGGAACACTGAAAATCACATTATCATGCGATTTAATATTCAGTTCCGATGAAGGCGAAAAAATAATAAGATCGAGATACTCAATCTTTTTACTATTATTTTCATCCTCTTGTTTTTTAATCTGGCCTCTTCTGAAATGGAAATATCCTAAGTTGCCAAAACGTGCGGATTCACCCGGCTCCATTTCTTCGGCAACCTTCCCGAGAAAAATATCAAAAAACTCGTTGGCCGCTGAATCAGGAATACTAGCTTTCCTGGTGATTAGTTTTACTAAATCGTTTTTTTTCATCTCTTAAATCTTATTTTTTATGTTTTATTTCTTAATATTAAAACAATTACAAAACTACTTAAAAATTGTCACCCGGTTCAATCAAATAAATAGTTAAGACCGAATGTCAGGTCGGCTGTTTTTTGCTTGTAGCCGTCCCAATAATAAATATTTCTGTTTAACAGATTCATCACTTTAAGGTTTAAAATAAAATTCGGATTAATTTTATAAGTTAATTTAATTCCCACGTCAATAAACGCACTCAGCTTTTTAGAATTTGAAATATCGGTATATCTGTCCGAATTAAAAAGAACAGAGGGTTCAACTAAAAATCCTTTTGTAAACTCATATCCATAAGTAAGATTAGCTTTAAGCCAGGGATAATATGGAATTCTTTTACTTGCATTATTTTGTAGCCTGTAATAATCAACGTTTCCATACAATACACCGTACGGGCCAGTGTGAAACAACGCATTGAAATACACATTAATTTCGTTAACATCTACAGTTGCAATATCAAACTGTCCAGAAATATTTGAAGTGGTGAAATAAGGAAGATTTTTTGACTTAAAGTATTTCACTCCCGCATCCAGTTGATAATATTTTCCATATTCATATTTTAACACAACATCAAAAAATGTAGATTTCTTAAAGAACAGGTTTGCAAATCCTGTTGCATTAAAGTAATCATTTTGTCTCAGGAACATTCCTGATGTAATCAATTCTCCGTGCGGTGCATATTCACCAATTAAAATAAGATTTTTAGAAACTCTAAGTCCAAAGGACGCATAAGGTTGATCGTATCTCATTCCGCCGGAATTTGTAAAAGTATAGCCAACTTTTGCTTTTACAGTATTCAGAATCTCAAATGAAGCAATCGGTCTCACAAAGAAATAATCTGAGTTAACACTTCCGAGTGAATCTGTCGTAAGGTATTGTTTCTCGTAGTTTGATTTTACTCCAATTGAAAAATCTGAGAATTGCAGTGAAGCCATACCGGAAGCATTAATCAGGTTTTCTGTAAATTGATCTTCAACCAATGATGTAAATTTGTTGTCAAGATTTAGATCAAAAATGAAAGTTTTCCAGGAAGTATTTTTTATACCCAGATAATAATTACCTTCATTCTTTGAACGTTTCATTTCAGGATCATCCGAAGCGAATAATTTATAAGAATATGAATTGTAATCTCCATTAAGATTAAACTTCGTTCCAGGCAGAACATCATTGTTCATCGGAAGCAGGTATTGCAAACCCGCCCCACCATAAAAATAATATCGATCGCTGTTATCCACGTAAGCACGCTGATGCGACCCTCCAACATTTGCATTTAAAATTCCATTATTAAAAGGATAGGCATAACTTAACTCTCCACCGGGCAATGTATAAATCCCTGCTTCAGCTTTTATACTCCCCTTAGCAAAATGTGTAGTGTCTAATAATTTTAGATCTTCTTTAATAGGATTTGAAAGCTGTTTCAGTCCAAGATCATCAGGTGAATGAGATGGAAATATAAAATCAGATGTTATTGTTGAAATGAAATCAGGTTTAATTTTATCTGCATGTCTTATCGAAACAACATCTGATCCAGTAATAACAAAATCCGGTAATTCTACATTCGGATTCTTCGATTCTTCATCCTGCGGAAAAATCATTGCATAAGAAACTAAGAGAATCAACAAAACTTTTTTCATTTGATGCTCCTTAACTTTTCTCTTGCTTCAGCTGTATATTTATCATTCCTGTGTTTACTTATAACAATGTGATACATCTCTTCGGCTTTTCTGTTATCCTTAAGTTTAACATAACAATCTCCTAAAAGCAGGTAAGATTTCGTAAGCCATTCTTCATAAGAGGAAAAGACTGTTCTTACTCTTACTAATGCTGAAATCGCTTCCTGGAATTTATTTTGCTGATACAAAGACAAACCGTAATAATATTGCGCCTGTGCACCAATTTCATCACTACGGTTTCCGGATATATCCATAAAGTATTTATCTGAGTTTTCAAATCTTCCTGCGGCAAGATCAATCATACCCATTTCAAGTTTCGATTTATCTGCAAAGATTGATTCCCTGTAATAATAAACTACATCACTAAAAACTTCATAAGCTTGCTGTACGCTATCCGCATTTATGTAAGTTGTTCCTTTATTGAACATTATTTCAGGCAGTGAAGGCGAACCTTTTAATTTTTGAATTGCCTCATTGTAAGTATTTATTGCCAGGCTATAATTCTTCATATTATTATAAATTGTACCCATTTCAAGTACTGCCGATGCCGTAACATCTTTTTCAGGATATTTTTGAAGCAAGGAATTGAAATTATAAATCGCCTGTTCATTTTCTCCCAGGTTAGCAGCACTTTTTCCTATCCAGTAATAAGCTTCCGGAACAAATTTGCTATTCTTATACCTGTTAAGAAAATCCTGGTAACTTATCTTTGCATTTTCATAATCCCTCTGACTGTAATAAAGTTCCCCCTTTTTAAAATATATCTGATCCGAGAATTTTAAAGAGGGGTTACGTGCAATAAATTCATCGATAAGAGAGATTGCTTTTTCAGGTTGGTTTTTTGCAACGTAACAATATTGAATTCCGTTTACAGCATCAAAAATATAATCCGATGAAGGAAATTGAGAGAGAACCCTCTGGTAATTTTCAATTGCATTATCATAACTACCCAGGTTAAAATATGCATCACCTATAGAGTAATAAATTATAGGCGCTAGGTCCGTACCCGGATAAACATCCAAAACATTCCTGTAACGGTCTATCGCCGTTTCGAACTTATCCTGCTGAAAATTAATCCAGCCAATAGTATAAAGTGAAACATCACCATATTTGGAACGTGGAAAATTCCTTTGAAGATTAGCAAATTCATTTATAGCAGATTCAATCTTTCCGGATTTATACAATGCCTGCGCATATTGATAATAAGCGTAAGGATCGTTTGTTGATAATTGACGAGATTGGAATAATTGTTCATAAACCTGACTGGCAGCAGAAAAGTTTTTACTTCCGAAATAACTGTCTGCAAGTCTAAGGTGAGCATCTGTAGCTCTTTGATCATTCGGATATGTTTTTACAAAAGAAGAAAATCGTATTGCGGCATTTTCATAATCACCAAGATTAAAATAACAATACGCCGAACCGTACAATGAAATTTTTGCAATATCTGCATCATCTGTATTTATTGCTTTATATCTCTCTAATGCTTGCTTGTATTTTTGCTCAGCAAAATAATTCTCAGCCAAATAATAATTCACCCGGTCCCTTTCAAAATCGGGTGATTCCACAAAAATCTCATTCAAGTACCTTATTGATTTATCATAATTACCCAGGAAGTATAACGCTGATCCCATTCCCAGCATTGCTCGTAAATGATTATCTTTATCGCTATTCAGAATTGTTAGCGCAGGCTCAAAATAATTTTTAGCAGATGCGTACTGCTTATTATTAAGTTCTATCTCACCAAGTAAATTGTATGCTTTCCCTTTCACGTCGTTGCTGCCGGATGAAAGTGCAGTTATAAGATATTGTTTGGAAAGATTCAGATTTTTTTGATTGAAATATAAAACGCCAAGCTGTGATTCAACTCTTGGGATAATATAGCTCGATGGAAACTTTGTTAACAGCTCCTTATAAATATGTATGGCTTCATCATTTTTACCAAGATATCTCTTCGCTTCTCCTTTCCAGTAAAATGATTCTATTGCAATACTATCTGATCCAGACGAGAGATAATCAAAAATCCGATAAGCATCGTTATATTTATTTTGCTGGAAAAAAGACCATGCTAACCCATATCTTGCATCCTGAAATACATCGGATTCCGGATATTTTTCCAATATCTCATTATAAACTTTTTCAGCATCAGAATACTGCCCCACCCTGTAATAGGAATTTGCCAATAAATACAAACTTTCAGCAAACAAACTACCAGGAAGACTATTCAGCATTGGATTTTTCAGTTCAAGAATGGATGATTGATAATCCTTAAGATAGAAATAACATATGCCGATCCTGGTCTGTGCAGAAACAGCTAATTTACTGTTCGGATAATATGAAAGGAGTTGGTCGTAATATTTTACAGCATTTTCAAAATCCCCTTTTCTTTCATAAACCGTGGCTAGGGTATAAATAGAGTAATCTTTATATCTGTTGCTTGCTTTATCGTTGATCGCTTTTTGTAAAAAATCTACTGCATCCTGTAATTTGTTTTCAGCCGCATAAGATTCACCGATCCAATAAAGTGCTGATCCGGAGTATTTGCTTTCGGGATAATCTTTCAATAATGATTTAAATCGTGCCCGAACCAGAGGGTATTCTTTAAAATCGTAATAAATAAGTCCAAGATTATAAAAAGCTTCCTCCCTGAAGTTTGACCAGATTATATGATTAACCAGATACTCTAATTCAGCAACTGCCATATCCTTTTCACCAAGCTTTATCAAGGCATCAGCAGCATAAAATTTTGAGGCTGCATAGAGTTCATCTTCCTTTGTTACTTCCTGCGAAATACTTTTAAACATTTTGTAAGCTTCAGTATATCGTTCACCGTAGTACAATTCCATTGCAGAAGTAAACTTTTGAGAAACATCCTGGGAGTATAAAACAGAAGTAATTATAATAAATGAGGAGTAAAGAATTTTCTTCAGCATATCATCAACTCAACCTTCAAAAATTAGAACAGAAATATCACGCGCCTTTAATATCGTCAATCGTAAACCTACAATAATAATTTAGTTCAATAATTTCGATAAACTTAATTTTCCGGTTTATATTTTTGCCTTCTGATTAACGATTTTCGAGCAAAATTGTTCCGAAAATTCCGATTTTTTAAAAAGAATATTGAAATATATATTTTTTATCCTCATAAAATCAAGGGAAATAAAGAATTAAAACGATTACTTAAAGACATTTATTAAAAGCAGGTCTTTGACTATCTTTCGTTATTGATAAGCTGTATACTATTTTAATATTCGATTTTTATCTAAGTTTGCAAACTAATTTCATAATTCACAATATTGATGAAGGAGAGAAAATGAGAAAAATAAAACTGATTCTTTTCATTGGTGCATTTTTAATCTTCCTAAGTTCAAATGGATTTGCTCAATTAATTAGTATAGGAGTCGGCGGAGGTTTAACACAGGTTACCGGTTCAGAATTGTATTCAAATAAAGTATCGGATGGAGGATACGGATTTTCCTCAGAATATAACTTCGGAGCTATCGGGAAAGTAGATTTGCCTCTTGTTCCTATCACACCAAGAGCATTTGTATTATATCATAAATTAAATGGAAGTGGAGAATATCCCCTCAGTGTTGGGACTCCTGATTGGGAGTTTTCACAATCAATTTTATCAATTGGTGTTGGCGCTTCATATAATTTTATTCCTATTCCGGCGGGTGTAGATCCATACGTTGCATTAGATGTCATGTTCAACTCTTTTGGAGATTTTACTGTTAAAAGCGGCGGTGTTGAAACTAAAACTTCCGGTAAGTCCAGAACAGGTATAGGAATAGGTGCAGGCGCTGAGGTTACAATTTTACCAAAAGTAAATGTTGACATATCAGCAAGTTATAGAATGTTCAACTTGATAGGTAAAGAAAGTGGTGAGAAAACTTTAAGTGCTATCAATTTGGATCTGTTTTTTATGTTTAGTCTTCTATAAAGAATTTATGATGATAAGGGAGTGGATTATTCTATTCCCTTATCCTTTAAATATTGGTTCAAAACTTTCATCCCAAAATTTGTCCATTTATTAGAACCAAAAATCTTTAAGTTATTTAAAACTCTTTTTACTTCTTCTTTTGATGATTTAGTTCTAAATGCACCATTTATATGCGAGTAAAGTTGATCTTCAAATTTTAGTACGGAAAGTACAGAAACATTATTCAATTCTCTTTTTTTCAGAGACAGCTCTTTTCTTCCCATAACTTTTCCATATCCTTCAAGCACAAGCCAATCTGATAATTCGGGAGAAAAACTTTTTACATTTGAAATCAGCTTTTCAAATTTTTTCCCATAAATCTTTTTACAATTTTGTGTTCCTCTATCGCGATACCTGTTTAAATCCCAATCTTCCGATAAGTCTTCATGATGATCCGGAAAATATTCTTTTAGAATTTTAAGCGATATCATAGCTGATGGATAGCCTGTGAAAAGATAATTTTGAAGCAGCGATTCGTATAATTCGTTTACATCAACATTAAGAGTTTTCGCCTTTGAAAGTAATAATCTTAAATAAACTTCATTTCTCAGAGCTCCAGCAGTACAAATTAAGGGAAGTAAATCTCTCTTATCAATTTTATTTATTTCTTTTTTAAATTTTGAAGTATTAATAGGCATGTAAAACTTAATTTAAATACAAAAAAACCCTCGATATATACGAGGGTTTAAAATATAAATACTGGTAATAATTAATTTAACAGTCCAAGTTCATATTGCGCGGTTTTCTTATAAGTTGCATCGGATACCGCTTTCTGAAACATTTCTTTTGCTTTATCTAATTCTCCTTTACCTTTATATGCAACACCCATATAATAATATGGACCACCGGGAGTAATTTTTGATCTATACTTTAAAGCATTTTCTGATGCACTAATAGTATTATCCCACTCACCAAGCTCAGAATAAATTTTTGCTAAAGAAAGATAAGCTGCATCGTAGTTGCTAAAACCAATAGCCTTTTTGAGATATTCAATTCCCTTAGATGAGTTGCCGTTTGCTAATTCATCATTACCGAGTTTCGAATAAGCCAAGGACAGGTTCTTTTTTACGATAGATTCAACATTACTTTTATCTGTTAATGTAAGAACTTTTTCGAAGTTGGTTATTGCAGCGTTGAAATCACCTTCCTGGAAATAAACTCCGCCAAGGGCATTATAAGCACCGGCAAAATCACTTTTCATCTTAATGCAATCATCAAAAGATTTCATCGCTCCTTTAAGATCTCTTGCTTTTTTCTGAGCTACGCCTTTTTGATAATAAATCCTGTAGTCTTTTTCAATTGCTAAAGCTTTGTCATAATTTTCTATGGCTCCTTTATAGTTACCCGCTTTTAAAAGACTGTTCCCCTCGTTGTATAACTTACCAGCATCCGGATTCATATCCTGTGCTATAATCAGGTTAAATGATATTAAGGTTAATAATATCATTAAGCTCATTTTGAGTTTCTTCATAAGTATCATCCTCTTTGATTTTTAAAGAATTTGCCTGGTGCGGAAGACGGGACTTGAACCCGTACGCCAATTAAGGCACTACCCCCTCAAGATAGCGTGTCTACCAAGTTCCACCACTTCCGCAAATATAGGAGGATAAAATATTCAAGCAAGGGCTTAAAATCAACACTTACAAGGGGGATTATTTGAAACAAAATCGCTTATTTTCAATTTCTTTTATTACGCATTCTGTCTTTCATCAGGCTTTTTGCAAGCTCTTCTCTGAATTTTTTTTCGAATACAACAAATTTTGCGATCTGTTTAATGGTAAGAATATCATCTAACGAATTTACAAAATCGGCTCTCTTTTGTTCAATTTTTAAGCGTATTCCACTTACTTCCTTAATTAAAGATTTGAGCTTATTATCTTCCGGTTTGTTATCATCGGAAATCAATTTGTCTATTTCATCTATTTTCTTATCCAGGTTTTCCCTTAAGCTATCAATGGTAGATTCAGTTTCACTCCGTCGTGCAAAGAAACGAAGAGTTGTCTCTTCGTTCATCTGGAGTGTTTCTATAAGCTTTATCTTTTCAAGCTGTAATATTTTTTCTCTCATTTCCTTCATATGGTGTGGTGGGCCATCATCCGATTGTGCAAATGTTTGAAGGGAAATAACCATTAAAAAACCAAGTATATAGATAATGTTTTTCATTTATTACCTCTTATAAAATACTTTTTGCAAGGAGTTCTTCATATGCTTGTTGAAGATCTTCCTCACCCGCAAATGATTCAATGTTATTAATTTGATATTCGCTTAGAATATTATATCCTTCTTCGTCAGAAGCATTCTGAATAATTCCGTCAATGTTAAAATAATCATCATTCATTACCTGTGTAACTATATCTTCAGATGGCAAAACCCACGAATGATTGGTCAGATAATCACTGACTTCATTAATCTGTTCATCGGAAATATTTTGCGTGATGGATTCAATGGTAACATTCTCGGGATTTGTGTTTACCCGATAATTGTTAAAAATGAGGAAAGAAAATACGAATATAATTATGGTAATAAAGCTGTATGAAGCTTTCCTAAAAGGAGATATTTTAGCAGACTTATTTAAAGATTGCCGGAACTTTGGAATTAAATCATTAAAATAATCTTCTTTTACTTCCGGGTATTTGGTTGATGAAATTAACTCTATAGTCCTCAGATATTCAGAGTATGCATATTTTAATTCGGCATCAAACAAAAGACTCTTTTCAAACTCTTCTTCTTCCTCTTTTGAAAACTGCCCGTCTAAGTATCGAACGATCTGTTCATTATAATTTTTCATTTTTCATCAAATCTTTTAATTTATTAAATGCATGAAAATAATTGGCCTTCAGTGCGCCAACACTCCTTCCGGTTATTTCCGAAATCTCATCATAAGATAGTTCATCAAAATTTCTTAGAATAAAAACTTCTCTTTGTTTTGCAGGAATTTTTAATAAAAACTGTTGAATCTTCTCTATTTTCTCTTTGTTTTCAAGGTCAGATATAATATCGTTCTCTGTCTTTAAAATTTCTCCGGCTTTATCTTCAATCGAAAATAAAGATCTGACTTTATTTTTTCTTAACAAATTCAAACTTCTTGTTGAAGTTATTTTATAAATCCACGTATAAACTGATGACTGAAAATTAAACGATCTTAATTTATTATACATTACGAGCAAAACCTGTTGTACAATTTCATCTGCATCAAGATGGTTGCCTGTCATTCTTCTTGCATGCCAGTATATTTTTTGTTGATATCGTTTCGCTAATAAATTAAAAGCAATGTCGCTGCCGGAAATAAATTCTTCAATCAGTTGAGAATCGCTTTTAGTATCAGTCATTTTTTCCTGGAACATGCAAGTGTTTGACAATATAAGATTGTTTGAGGTTTAAAAATATACATCTTTAAACCATCTTAAAAACAGTAATGTCTAATCGTCACAAACACAAAATAAAGGAGTACAAATGAAAAGGATTCAAATAGTGGGATTTACATTAAGCTTTGTTTTGGCATTACTTTTAACTTCATCAGTTTACGGTCAGATGGGAAAACACAATCCTGATCGCGAATTTCATAAACGTGATTTCCAGAGAGGCGAACCCAGAGGAATGATGCTTGAAAAATTAAATCTGACCGATGAACAAAAGGAAGCTGTTGAACAGCTCAGATTAAAACACCAGAACGAAATGATTGATCTGAAAGCCGATCTTCAAAAGAAAAAGCTTGCATTAAAAGAATTAACTAGCAAAGATAACTATTCCCGCGATAACTATATCAATGCAGTTAAAGCTATAAATGCTGCGAAGAATAACATTGCAGTATCAATGGCAAATCACAGGATGGACGTTTATGATTTGTTAGCCCCTGAACAAAAGAAAGCTTTCGATGATATGCGGCAGGATTTCAATAAAAGAAGACCAATGTTTAGACATATGATGGAAAAACCTGAAAAATAAAATCTGAAAAAGCTATGAATGAAGCCGGTTTATAAGAACCGGCTTTTTTATTAAGCTTAATTGAATTCAATAAGAATTATCTAATTATCGCCAGTTTTTGAATAACATCTTCTGTTTTATCACCAGCTGTTAGAATTACTTTATACAGATAAACACCGTTTGCTGGTGTATCCCCATCTTGATCTTTACCATCCCAGTAAATCTTATTAAAATCATAATTAAGACTGGTTGAAGGTATCTTAATCTCACGGATTAATCTTCCCGCAATTGTGTAAATCTTTATCTTAATTTCATCCGGTATTTGTGTTAACTTGAACGTAAAATATGTATCTCCATTTGTTGGATTCGGATAATTATACACATTGAGCAACTTAACCTCATTCGAAACCTGGAAATGTTTTTCATACCCACTTGAATCTACTATAGTTCCAAGTGAATTTTTTCCAAAAACTTGTAGAGTATAATTTCCATTCTGCAGAGTAGGTGTATAATTAACGACTGCTTTAGGATTTTCACTATTAAACTCAGACAACAAAACCGATTGGTTGTTTGCATAGTAAACTTGCTGACCGTTCAGATAAACTATAACAGCGGAAGTATCTGTTATCGGGATAAGCGTTTCATCGTAAAGTTCAATTTTGATATTTGGTGTGGCAGAAATATAGTCGCCATCAAGGATATCGCTTCCATCAAATGCAACAGTTAAAGAAGGTTTTGATGTATCCTGCTTAATGTAGAAAGGTACAGAATAGAAATTATTATCCTCGTAAAATTCTCTTACCTGGTTATGCGGGTCTATATTAATAAGAAAAGATTTAGCTCCGCTGGCGAAAGAAGTATTATAAG
>JAJDNK010000021.1 GCA_022340715.1 bacterium BMS3Abin03
AAAGATTTTAAGTATTAATGAAATAGTAGAATTTGAAGGAGTAAAATTTGAACTGATTAAAAAAATACGTCAGAAGATGGTTCAATTCAAAATTTATTCTGATGAGGTTGAATTCAAAGAAAAGGAGAAAGAGGAATAAGGAATAATATTTGTTGCGGAAACAGAAAAGATAATGTCATTTGGATTTTCCTAAATGGTATTGCCATACAAAATCCAATCATATTATTTATTTCATTTAAATATTTTTAGTTAAAAATCTTTTCTTTGAGAAATATCTACGTATGAAAAAAGTATTAATTACCTCCGTAATATTATTAATAATTCTTGTTTACTTTTTTTACCCTGAAACGGTTATCACATTTCCACCCGGTATAACTGCTCCCGACCAACCAAAGCAAACAAATTTAACAAGTGGCAAAGAGTGGACAGTTGGTGAATTTACTATTCAGGCACTCGCTGAATATAATATTAAAGCAAGAGTACTTAGTCGGAATAATTTTTCTTTTGGAGAGGAAAGTAATTTATCACCATTCGATCTGGCACTGGGTTGGGGTCCAATGTCCGATCAAAGTGTGATAGATCAATTTGATGTTTCACAGAGTAACAGGTGGTATCATTGGTATTCAGATCATCTTCCCATTCCCATAAGGGATGTAAGTTTAAATAGCGCTAATGTACATATAATTCCAAAGGACAAGACAGTTGAAGAAAAATTTGAAAATGTTTATAAAGGAAGTCTGGTCGAAATGAAAGGTTATCTTGTAAAAGTAACGAAAGCAGATGGTTGGCATTGGATAAGTTCTTTAAAACGTGATGATACCGGTGGTGGTTCGTGTGAGCTATTCTGGGTGGAAGAAGTAAGTGTTTTTAATAATTGATTTTGTAATGAACATTATTGTTGTTGTTTGGCTGATAAGAAAATGCTAATTTTGCATCGCTAAAATGCTGGTGTAGCTCAGCTGGTAGAGCAGCTGATTTGTAATCAGCCGGTCGGCGGTTCGAATCCGTTCACCAGCTCTGATATATAAAGCCTTATAGCTAAGTTGGTTATAGGGCTTTTTTATTTTGAGTGATGATACAGTACCTACCTAATTTACCTCTTCAAGGTGCAAATAGATGCTAAAAACAAAGTATCTGATTCCTTGTAATGGATGATTATTATTCATCAGTGGATGATTATTATAAATCAGCCGTTTACTCTCTAAATTATTTTACTTCTCTTAGTTCTTGATTTAATAATTTATTAATTGCCAATAATGAAGCATTTATTGATTAAGTCAAATTTATTTTTCAATTTGAAATTAAAATTTTCTCCAACTCTATTTGGAATAGAAAAATTAAATTTTTTGAAGAAATATTGCAGAAACTTCCTACAAATCAAGAATACAATATTTGAAATCGAACTTTGTCCTAATGTTAAATAATAAAGGGAGCACAATTAATGTATTGTTTAAGATTTTTTCGACTTAAAATACTCTTTATAACAATTCTATTTTTTTATTCCTTTCATATTTTAGTTAATGCACAGGACACAACCCCACCCCTTCTTACCAAGATATTTAATAATTCAATAATGCTTAATAATATGATGGTAATGGATCCCGATGGCAATTGTGAAAAAGTAAGTAAGATGAATGAAGAATTGCTTAAAGATATCACTCTATTTCATAAAAATTATAGTAGTATGAAAATTCCTCCTAAGAATTACGTTACACTTTGTTATTCTGAAAGGGCATCAGTTAGTATCATTAATAAAAGTGTTTTGAAATCAAGTAGTGGGGAAGTTGAATGTCGGTTAAAAGGAATTATTAACGCTATTTTTATAAAAAGAATTCAATATGATCTCGCAACAAGAAAAAGATCACATATTGATACGCACCTACTGACGACCTGGAATACACCACTTACTTTTACTGTGGAAAATTTTAAAGGCTGGGTAAGTGTTTATAATGGTCGTGAACAAATAAAAGCTCCTATAACAGGATACGAATTTCCGATGAATCCGAGTAAGTTCGCATCAATAGGAATTCAACCATCCGAATCTTATATCGATGAGGATAAAGCGAATTATGGAGTATCCATTGCACTGCCGGAAGTTGATTTTACTCCGGGTATTAGACCTAATAAAGAGTATTTGAGAGATTGTAATTTAGCTATTGATGGTTCAATTACTGGTTCAGAATTTTCAAATGCTATTGAAGATGGGATACTTAGTAAAACATTTAAAACTAGCGAAGGAAATTGTAACGAATCTATTTTCGAAGTTGAAATAAAGTTTAAACCAACACACCATCTTGTAGTTACTCCAAAAGATGATTTTGAATCCTCTGGTCCTGATCCTGATGGAAAATTTGTACCAGAATCAAAAACATACACGCTTAAAAACACGGGTAATGATGCTATAGATTTTAAAATAACAAAGAAAGTCCAGTGGCTTGATATATCAAAAGCCTCAGGCACACTTGCACCTAAAGGTGTAACTGATGTAATGGTTTCAATAAATGAATCAGCAAAAAATCTTAAGGAAGAAGTATACAAAGAAGAGATTGAATTCATTAATCTGACTGATGGAAGTGGAAATACATCACGTACGGTAATTGTAGATGTTGGGGAGGAGCAGCAATGGCAATTATTCTTTACCGGTATGGAAAAACGTCAATACGAAATTCCAAAATGGAAAACACCAAAGAATGAACCGATCAGATACGGGGGACAATTTAATTATAAGCTTAGAGTTGATTTCAAAATCAAAAAGAAAAAAGGTAAGTGGACTTACAAGTCAGGGATAATTACAATTGCTGAGATAACTTACGGAACTCTTTATGATCCGACATATTGGAGGACAAGAAATGAAAAGAACATAAACTTTTCAGGAGTTACAAGTTTAAAGGGTCAAGATATTGATGGAACGGTTGATGGAAACAAAGTTCGGTTTTACTGGCCATTGCCAATGAAATATCCCATTCGCTATGTTGAAGCACTGTTTAATCAACCTTGTAAACCATTACCTGATTGTAAAAAATGGAAAGCAATTGAATATGCATCAGATGAATTTCTTGATAGAGCTGGTGATCATTACCTAAGTCTAAAGGACGGTTGGGAAAGTCCAAAGGCAGAACCATTCGTCATTGAACGACCTAGCGATAAATTATGCTGGTTAAACTATAGATATGTTCTTAAGAAAATTGCACCTAAATAATGGTTAAAGACAGACCAAGTAAACATTAAACTAACCATCTTCAAATAGTTCATCTTTTTACAATAAATAAAATATACCGGCAGATTGTCAATCAACCGGTCGGCGGTTCGAATCCGTTCACCAGTTTTTAAAAACCTCGATAACGAAATGTTTTCGAGGTTTTTTATTTTTACTCATTGAAATGAATTAGTATATTATTTTTATAGAATAAATAAATCTACTTGAGGAGAATATGAAACTGATTAAATATTTTCGACTACTGATTTTAATTTCCTTTTTCTCCGGATTATTTCCTAGTTATCTCAAAGCACAGATTAAAACCTCCGACCATTCTGTAAATAACAATATAAGCGCTTCCTCTTCCGATCAACCGTATGCTTCTTACTGGTTTCCTTTAGAAATATTAAGCTGGTCTCCATCAACTGATCCCGATGCTCCATATAACCGTTCCGGTGTAACTTTAAAAAATAAATATGTTGACAGCATAACAGTTGTAAATCCGAATGCGAGAGTAAATGAAGCAAAAGTAAATCCGTTATCAGCTTTTGCACCAACAAGTGATAATCCATCTCAGGGTTCTTTGAATATTAATTATTATTCATTCAGTTTTTGGCAGTATGTTGACCAA
>JAJDNK010000025.1 GCA_022340715.1 bacterium BMS3Abin03
AGCATTAGTGAAAAATCCTGATGAACGCTACCAGAATATGAGTGAGGTTCTGAACGATTTGAAAACTATTGAAAGCGGTAATGTTTTATCTAAACCATCTCTCAAAAGGACCAGCCACAAAGCCTTGATTTTTACAATTGCGCTTATTGCTGTTTGTATAATTGCACTTGTAATTTTCTTCTTAAATAGTAAACCGGATAGCAAGCTCCCGCCTATGCGTACCGTCCGTCTGACAAGCTATCCCGGGATGGAATACGATCCGTCGTTATCACCGGATGGTAAAAAAGTTGCCTTTTCCTGGAACGGTCAGGAACAGGATAATTTTGATATTTATGTAAAAAGTATTGATGGCGGCAATCCGGTAAAGCTAACGACAAATACTCTTACAGAGAGTATGCCGGAGTGGTCTCGCGATGGCAACTATATTGCTTTTATAAGAGAAGGGAAAAATCAACCCAATGTTCCGTCAAGAGAAATTCACATAATACCGGCATTGGGAGGCAGGGAGAAGAAAATCGTGGATTTTAATCCCGGTTGGGGGACGGTATGGCCATTGCTAAGCTGGTCTTTGGATAATCAAATTCATCTTTTATCCACAATGGTCTGTAAAAGATAATGGTCTCGTTATTTGTAAAGTCTCCTTAGAAACCTAAGAGGTTGAGCAGGTAACAACTTTGCCCGAAGGTATTTGGGGAGATCAATCACCTAGGGTATCGCCTGACGGGAAATATGTGGCTTTTATAAGAGGGCAGCCTGTAGAAGGTGATATTTTTGTAAAGAATTTGGAAGATGACGAGGTTCAAAGACTTACCCATTTAAATACATTGATAGATGGTTTTTCATGGGGAGAGGATTCCCACTCAATTCTGTTTGCAAATAATCTCGATGGAACTTCAGCCCTCTGGAAAGCAGAATTCGCGGACGACGAACTTAAAAAAGTGATAAGTGGAATAGATGTAAATAATCCCTATTTATCTATTCAAGGTCACCGTCTGGTATATACCGAATCTGTTGGGGCCAGCAATATCTGGAAAATCGACCTCAGGAATTCGGATAGTGAAACCTTACTGATCAGTTCTTCTAATTCTAATTCTGCTCCTGATATTTCCCCGGATGGCAAGAAAATTCTTTTTACTTCAGACCGAACGGGCACATACAATATCTGGATGTGTGATATAAACGGCGAAAATCAATCTCAATTAACATTTTTTGAAAACAAAACTGAAGCGTATGCAAGATGGCCTTCTTCGGGGTTAGAGATTTTAGTACGTTTAGAAGATGGTCTTTTCGTTATGGATGCCTCGGGAGGGACTCCGGTAAAAGTGTCCGACAGTACATTTATAGTTATCTGGAATAAGGATGACAGCGGTTTTTACGGTCGACAATATTCACAAAATAATATTTATTCTATTGCACGGGATGGGAATGTTCAACAACAGATTACACATGAGGGTGGACTTTTTTCTTACTTATTTGAGGATTATCTCTATTATATAAAAAGTTGGAGTTATCGTGACATTTGGAGAGTTCCGGTTAACGGGGGTGCAGAAGAGCCCGTATTACAAGGGATACCCAATCTGGATATGGTATCGTGGATAGTTTTAAAAAATGGCATCTACTTCATTCACAATAATGATGAGACACGTGTCCTGGAATTTTATAATTTCAGCACAAATAAAATATCTCATATTAAAAATGTGCCACAGGCAAGGTACTTCTCAAAAATAGAGATTACTCCCGATGAGAGCTACCTGCTTTATTCCAGGAAAGAGTCAGATAGGAGCGACATTATTTTGGTTGATAATTTTACCCCGTGAGATAATAGAATTATTTCAAAAGACAAATTATGATAATTATTATCGGTATCTTCTTGTTGATATAAAATTATTTATCAAACATACCTTCCTCGCCAAATTCCCCGATACTCCTCAGCGACCTCGATAATTTTAGCGACCCTAACTGCTTATAAAATATCTCTTTATATAAGCTCGCCAAATTCCCCGGGTTTTCCCTGATTATCCAGACAACTTCCCTTAATTCCGTAGATTCCGTAAAGCATTAAAATACAACAACTTACTGAACATTTAGAGTAAGATAAAATTACTGGCATAGGTTTGGGGTAACCGTTTAAGTCTAACAAACCGGTACACTTCAAATAGCCAAAGAGCACCCATTTCGTGAATTGGTTCGATTGTTTAACTAATGCTTTAAGGAGGCATAACATGAAACAAACTTTAACAGTGCTTTTGATAGTATTCTTTGCCTGTACAGCAAAGTGTCAGACAGTTTTTGAAAACTTCGACTTTTTCAATATACAAACCAAATATATAATCACTACTCCACAGGTAACTCCCAATAGCAAGATTACCCTGTTCCGGCAACCAGTAGATAATTATGAAGAGGATAATGCTCTTGGTATCGAATATTCTATTCCGGCAACGCTGGATTGGGGTGGTAATGCAGTGGTTCAATTTATAAACCCGGATACTGTGTCAGGAGTTTGGGATTTCTCAGATTATTATAGTTTAACTTTCGCACTCAATAACAAGATTCCATCTTCACAATCATCCCGAGTTCACTTACGAATTATGCTCTTAGACATAAGCGATTCACCATCTGCTACCAAAAAAACGAATGATGCAGAATTCTGGATATCCTTCTTTTACGTTCTCGATATGAAACCTGGTTGGAACACTTATAGCGTTGCAATGCAAGATGTAGGTATGGAGGATGCACAAAATTACCAAGGCAGTGGCTTCTGGCATTCGGATCAGGTAGGTGTTCTTGGCAATGACAAGCTCGATCTGGATAAAATATTAGGCATCGGATTGGAATTTCATATGTCCTCCCCGCAGGATAGCACAATCACCGAAGGTACTATTCTTCTTGATGATCTCTTTTTAGCAGACAGGATAACCGGTGTCAATGCTAATGAAGTAAATCCAGGGAGTTTCCGCCTCGATCAAAACTACCCCAACCCATTCAACCCAGTAACAAGAATAACATATACAGTACCGGTGGCTTCTAATATTAGTCTGATTTTATATGATGCTCTGGGAAGGGAAATCAAATCCCTGGTAAATGAAGAAAAATCGCCAGGTAACTACACAGTTCAATTTGATGGAACAGATTTATCCAGTGGAATTTATTTCTACGTAATGAAAGCGAATAATTTCATTGAAACAAAAAAGTTGATCCTCCTAAAATAGAAAAGAATGAGATTTGTGCTCGTTCTTTTCAATTCAACTTTATTAATGTAGAGCGGGAGTAATCTCGCTCTATAATAATTCCCTATTTTAGATCCTTCTTAAATTCCAAAACGAACCTGTTCTGTTCCTTGCTAAATCTCCACTCCGGAAGCTTTGACTGCATTGTACTAAATATTTCTTTTGCTTTTTCCTTATCATTTCTACTCAAATAATACCGTGATAATTGAATGAACAAATACCTGTAATTATTAAATAAATTATTTGTGGTTCCGCCTGTATAAACTCCCGGCTTATTAAAATTTCTGTAACGATATTTTTTAAGCAGATTATCTTCCAATTGATTTGGTAAGATTGAATCTCCTTTAACGGGCATCAACTTTTGTATCATTCCCACTGTACTTAAATAATTAGAAAAGCCTACCATACTATTTGTACCAACAGTGGTGGCAAAGTAAACAGGCTTCCTCAGGCTATTTGTTTTTAGTAGTTCTATCAACGCCTTATCTTGTGGCAGCAATCCTTTTACTTTTCCAAAGTCTCGCCCCTGGTATTCTGCTTTAATTGTATCAATAGTATTTATTGAAGAATCTCTGACAGCTATTTTTGTTACTACTGCCGAATCAATTTTTGAAGGTCTGAATTTATCCGGGTTCAACACATCAGAACTATCAGGGAATAAATGATATGCTCGCCGTAACTGTTCCACATAAAAATTTGTATTCAACAGGCTTAAATTTATTACTGCAACATCAGGACGTATACCTTCAACGCTTTGTAAATACCAAACAGGAAATGTATCGTTATCTCCGTTAGTAAACAGCAAAGCATCCTTGTCGCAACCGGCAAGTAAATTATATGCAAAATCATTGGGGAAGTAGTATCCGCTTCTGTCGCACTTAAACCAGTTGGTAACAATGATATTTAACGGTAAGATTAAAAATCCGATTAACGACAATACAATTATTGCACTTTTTTGTTTGAAGTTAATCTTATGCAACAGCTTATTAAGCAGGCTAATCAAAAAATACAGTCCTATTCCAATCCATAGAGCAAAAACAAAAAATGACGGAATCAAAAGACGGTCGATTTCTCTTATAAACTCAAAGCCTTCGCGTGTGTTTGAATATACAATCAAGCCGAATGAAAAGAATAAGAATACAACGAAAATTAATATCCAGACTTTAAACTTTTTAATTAAAGAATAAACGAATCCGGTTATACCTAATAATAATGGTATAAAAGTAAAATAAACCTGGCTGAAAATAGTTCCGTTGCCTTGAGTGCCTAAGAAATTCCAGCCTAAATAAC
Source organism: bacterium BMS3Abin03 (assembly GCA_022340715.1). Lineage (GTDB taxonomy): Bacteria > Bacteroidota > Ignavibacteria > Ignavibacteriales > Ignavibacteriaceae > BMS3ABIN03. The sequence goes on from JAJDNK010000025.1 coordinate 4,518, forward strand.
GAAGGTACATGTGATCTACCTGGTAGCTCCAGAATGGTGCTCTTCGGTCAAAAATAATTGAGAAGTTTGACTCACCGAAACGGTTCATATTAATCCATCCAAACAATTGCGAAAAATTTTGAACATTATCTAATGCAAACGCGGGATGATACTGTGAGCGAATCAGCACAAAAAGGTTGAGTGAAAATCCTAACAAATACAAACCAATAAGAATCAGCCAGAACGGTATTCTTTTTAATTCTTTCCTTAAAGGAAAAAGCAGCAGAAGCAAAACAACGGGAATAAAAGGTGTGTTCAAACGGTGAGCGGTGTAGTCTATTCCGAGTACAAATACTATCAGGTAAATAAGCTTTGTCTTTTCTTTTTCATCAGCAGAAAACCATATCCTGACCGAGCAATAAACAAGAACACCGGTTAAAAATAATCCGGGCAAATAAATTCTTGATACGATTGCTTCACTCCAGATGCTGTATAAAAAGGGAATTGAAAGTGCGGTAACAAATGATGTCGAAATTTTTGCCAAGTCAGAAAGTTGAATTGAAAGGTTATCAAAAATTATTAGCAAAGAATAATATACAAATACCGAAGCCAGGCATGCCGAGATTATACTTACAAGAGTTATAGCTTTTATTGTTGGAAGAAAGAAGAACAGAACAGAAAAAACTTTCCCCAATAAAACGAAAAGAATTGAACCCCCCGGACCCGGTATGCTCAAGTTGTACGAGCACAATGCATAGAAACCGCTATCCCACCAGCCGATTGAAGGATAGGATGTAATATAAAGTAAAATCAGAGTTAAGATGAAAAGAATTCCCGCTGAAGCTCTTTTAACAGGCATGTCTTCTCCCGCTGATAAAAGTTAAAAAGATTCAAAGAATATTTTACTGGTTCAAAATATTCCATTCGATTGTTAATTACAATAAAATATCTGATG
>JAJDNK010000045.1 GCA_022340715.1 bacterium BMS3Abin03
TTATGGGAAATCTCCGGCGAGATAAAAAACTCTGCAGGTAATCTTTGTATGCACCTCTGTGGAAACCTTCAGCATTTTATTGGAAATATACTTGGTAATTCGGGTTACGTCAGAAATCGTGAAGCCGAATTTAGCACTAAAGATATCCAAAAAGAAAAATTATTGGATGAAATAAATGTGACGGCAAAAGTAGTTGAAAAAACGATATCCGAATTAAAAGAAGATAAATTCAATGAGATTTATCCTGTAAATGTATTTGGTTACGAAATGACAACTGAATTTTTCTTAGTACACCTGGCAACACATCTTAATTATCATCTGGGACAGATCAATTATCACAGGAGATTGCTGGATAATTAATTAAACGAAGCGAAATTGAAACTTCTGAAAAATTGTTCTTCTATTGTTAGTTTTTCCCACAAAAGTGGGAATCTAAAATAATTAAAAAGGATTCCCGTTTACTAGAGAATGACAATCTGAATTTGTTACGAGACAAAAATTCTCGTTTTTGCTCTTAATTTTCTTTGTTGACACTTTCTGTAGTTTGATATAACTTTCTTTTATTCATTATCAAGCAGGGAAGAAAAATGAAAACGAAAGTAATATTACTCAGTTTTATTATCCTCTCATTTTCTCAATTCTTATTTGCTCAAACAGACGTTGTCAATTATCCATCATTCACAGGCAAAAACAGTATTGATTTGCATTTCGGATTATTTGATAACTCAGGTCAAAGTGCAATAACAATTTCATCAACTTCAGTTACAACCAACTCAACAAACGGCTTTATGGGTTCGCTCTCATATCAATATTGGATAAAGGAATATCTCTCTGCAAAATTAAGTCTGGGTGCGCTGCTCATTGAAACAAAAACTACTACAGGAATTATAAATGTATCTACCGAAACTGCTACGCTAATGCCAATACTTATCGGGGTAAATTTTTATCCTTTGCAGATAAGCAGAGAAAACAATGTACTGCCATATGTTTCACTTGCAGCGGGACCTTACATAGGTACTTATACAAAGAATGAAGTGGCAATCACCAGGATAGTTACAAATGAAACTGTTGTTGAGTCGACATTCGGTTTAAGGATCGGTGGTGGAGTGGATTTTCTGATAGGTTCTATTTTTAAAATGGGACTTGGAGTAGCTTACCATTCAGTTAGTGATTTTAAGGAACCAATTGGCGGTGATACTAATTACGCCGGCACGGAATATTTGATTACAATAGGCTTTGTTTTTTAAGGTTTATCAATAAAAATATAAAATTTTGTTTTCAGATCCACTTTCCTTCATTCGGAACAAAAGATATTTTTCTATATTTACTTCCGTTACATAATTTATTTTAAATTATCTGAGGAGAAAACATAATGGGAATGTTAAAAGAATTTAAAACATTCGCTATGAAAGGAAACGTAATGGATATGGCTATCGGTATAATTATCGGTGCCGCTTTCGGGAAAATTGTTTCCTCATTAGTTGGCGATGTAATAATGCCGCCCATCGGTTTATTACTAGGAGGAGTTGATTTTTCAACTTTGGCAATTACAATAAAACAGGGAACAGAAGGCTCCGAACCAGTGTTACTAAAATATGGAGTTTTTATAAATACCATTATTGATTTTATTATAATCGCTTTTTCTATCTTTATTGTAGTTAAGTGGATCAACAAGATGAAAAAGAAAGAAGTTGAAAAGCCAGCCGAACCGCCAAAACCAACAAAAGAAGAAGTTCTTTTAACAGAAATCAGAGATGAGTTAAGAAAGAAATAAATTAAAAATTATTTTACAAAGCCACGTTTAAGACGTGGCTTTCTCATTTCAATTAACGAAAGATATGATCAGAAATATTTTTAGGATATTTTTATTAATAGTTATTACTGTATTATTAAGTTTCTGTGGGCAGAAAAAATATTCGCCTGAAGATGTAAAAGCAATAGTACAAAAAGCTGATGCAAACATGCATGGTTTAGAGGAAACTAATTTTGAATGGGCATCGAAGAGAGCATACTCGCATATTAGAGCATACTATCCGCTTCCGGGATATATTTTCTTAAATGAAAAAATTAATTTCAGAACCGGAGGCGATTCTTATAATCATTACTATTTTAAGGACGGGAATCTTGTTTATTATAAGGAAAGAAAATTAACATTTAAAAAAGATCAACGTAATAAATGGAGAAGAGTCTTATCAAGTCTCGATCTCTATCTTAATCAGGATGGAAATGTAATTGGATATGATAATGTAGAAGATAAGAAGAGTGCAGATCTAAAGGGGGATCAGGTTGAGGATGTACTTCATCATGCAAGGGAATTATATACAATTACAAAAACGAAGAAACCTAATTAACAATCAAATTTTTACGATTTAAAAACCTCTTCGATCCAGGTAATATCTTACTCCGATTGTAAAATTCATTCTGTTCAGTGCATTTGAGTGATATGCTGCATCGCTTTGTGCATAGTTATATTGTGCTTCAGCAAATGTAGTGATATTGCTTTCTTCCCAGCCTTTTTCAACCATCAATCCACCAAAAGCACCCCAGATTGCCTCATTATCTACATTGGAAATAACATGACCACCAACCATTTTTGCATCCTGGTTTAGAACTGCAAACGTAGCACCGCCACTTACTCCAAGAGTTAAAAACTTCGATACATAAAAATTATAAAGCAAACCTGAATTGATCACCAATTGAGAGAACGATGCATTTACCAAAGCCAGCCGATCTGAATACTGAAACTGAGAAGTAACAAAAGATTCATTATAGTAAGATTGAAAATTAGATTTGGATGTGTAAGAACTTCTTGTATATAAGAAAAGATTTTTTGTTAACGGAATTCCGAAACTTCCGCCAAACGTTAAAGCAAAAGAGTTATGATCACTTACTCCCGAATTATTTAAACTTGCTGCACCAACAAGTCCGGATATAAATGCAGATTTCTTATTGAAAGTTTGTGCTTGTACATTGTTAAACGAAACAAATAATAGAATAATTAGAGCGAAGTATAAATTTTTCATAACAAATCCTGATTTTGTAAGAAACCTAAAAAATCTACGGCAAATTATCAATTGCCCGAAAACTACTCATTTATTTTCTAATAATATCCGGGATTTTCAATTTTATATAAGAGATAGTATATTGAACGCCAATTATGTTTCCACGATTACTAGTTAAAAATTAAATCAACAAATAACGGAAGGATTATGATAGCTGACAGGATCAATCGGATGGAAGTATCCAAAACAATGATGATTTCAGCTGAAGCCAAAAAATTAAAAGCGGCCGGAGCTGATGTGATTAACCTGGGAATGGGTGAATTAGACTTCAACACCCCTCACAACATTAAAGAAGCCGGCAAACTTGCAATTGATGAAAACAAAACGCGATATACAATGAATGTAGGAACTGTTGAACTTAGAACAGCTATCGCATCAAAACTTAAACGGGATAACCATCTCGAATATCCATTAAAAAATATTATAGTAACCAACGGCGCAAAACAGGCAGTCTTTAATGCAATAATGACTTTGGTAAATCCCGGCGAAGAAGTTATTTTTTCTTCACCTTACTGGGTTTCTTATCCGGCTATGGTTTCTATGGCTCAGGGTAAATCTGTAGTAATAGAAACAAATATCGAAAATGGATTTAAATTTACTGCAAAACAGCTTGAAGATATTGCGACACCAAAATCAAAAGCATTAATATTTTGTAATCCTTCAAATCCTACCGGATCCGGATATAATAAAGATGAGCTTGCAGAACTTGCAGAGGTCATAGAAAAGAAAAACCTTTATGTAATTTCCGATGATATCTATGAAAAGCTTGTTTTTGATGATTATAAATTTTACAATTTAGCAACTGTAAAACCATCAGTAAAAGATAGAATTGTAGTTGTTAACGGCGTGTCAAAAGCTTATTCAATGACAGGATGGAGGATTGGTTATGCAGCAGCTAATGATGATATAATTAATGGAATGAATAAAATCCAGAGTCATACAACTTCTCATGCATCAGCGATTTCCCAGGAAGCTGCTATTGAGGCTCTTTCCGGTCCCCAGTTTATGATTGAAGAAATGTTGGTTGAATTGAAAGCCCGACGTGATTATTTATACAACGAATTAACTTCAATCGATGGAATAAAATGTTATAAACCGCAGGGCGCATTTTATCTCTTTCCCGATATTTCATCTCTGTTAAACAGGCAAATTGGTGATGTTAAATTTGAAACATCCATGGATTTAGCAATGTACTTACTTCAGGAAGTTCATGTTGCGGTAGTTCCCGGAAGCGCATTCGGTTCTGAAGGCCATATAAGAATTTCTTATTCTACATCTATGGAAAATCTAAAAGAGGTAATGTACAGACTTAAAAAAGCTTTTGCTAAATTAAGTTAATTTTTAATAAGCAATTCAACAGAACGGGAAATTTTTTCAGCGGGCATTTCCTCGCCAGTCCATAATTCAAAAGATTTTGCTGCCTGGTAAACAAGCATTTTCAGTCCGCCAATTATTTTTGCTCCCTGCTTTTTTGCCAGCTTTAAAAATTCTGTTTCCGTAGGATTATAAACCATATCGAATACAAATTGTCCTTTGTGAAAAGATTCTTTTAGAGTTGTTGGTGAATCATGAACATCGGGGAACATTCCGATAGGAGTGGAATTTATAATTAGTTTGGAATTATGAAGTGTCTCAACTAAATCGGGTGGAAAAAGATCTTTGGTTTTGAAGCTGTTGTAGAGCATCTTCTCCGTAAAATAATTCTGAAGTGAGTCTGCTCTTTGTACCGTTCTGTTAATCAAAATAATTTCTTCAGGCTTAAAATATCTTATTAAAGTATAGATAAGCGCACGGGCCGCCCCACCGGCACCAATAACACAGACTCTCGATCCGGTTATTTCATCTTTAAATGGAGATAAAGATTCGAGAATACCATGAACATCTGTATTGTAACCTTTTAATGTTCCATGATCATTTACTATAGTATTTACTGCCCCGATTGTTGCACTTTCTTCGGAAAGCTCATCCAAATACTTAATGATTTTTTCCTTGTGAGGAATCGTGACGTTTAATCCCTCGATACCAAGAGCTATTACACCTTTTAGTGCTGCAGAAAGATTATCAGGTACAACATCGAAAGGCATATAGATATAATCTAAATTTTTAAATTGAAATGATACGTTATGTATAAAAGGAGAGTAAGATTGTTTTATCGGATGACCAATTAATCCAACCACTTTTGTATTTGCGTAAAATGAATTTTTCATATCTCACATACTGAAACTATATAAAATATACTCTAATGTAAGGTATAAAAACAAATAGTTCAGTTTTCCCCTAATAGTTTTTTAAAAAGCTTTGATGATTTTACATCCGGATAATCGGCTGTAAATTCCTCTTCTATTCCCGGATCGATTTTAAACGCCTTCTTCAAACACTCTATTGCTTCATGAGTTCTGCTTAAAAGAAAATTCACTTTTGCTTTTCCGTACATTGAAGTCGCGTCCACGGGATTTATTCTTAAACACTCATCAAAACTATTTAGCGCTTCAAGCCATTTACCCATCTCGAAAAATGTTTCAGCAAGATTAAACCAGATTTGATGATTATCCGGTGTTATTCTTAATGCAGATTTATAACTCTTAACAGATTCTTCCAGTTTCCC
>JAJDNK010000055.1 GCA_022340715.1 bacterium BMS3Abin03
CAAATGCAGCATTAATAAAGCATTATAAATCTTAAACATCTCAAAAATAGCTAAATTATGATATCTTATCAACTTTAAAACGATTCTTACAGGTGAAAAAAGCTATTTGAACCGTTAACAGACCTGTGCGAAAGTGAGTCATTGTAAGTTATAAATGTACCATGTCTGGGACATTTCTTTTTTAAATTTGCATTTTGAAATCAGGAAGTTTTGTCTATTTCAAATACTCGTTTTAATGTTTTAATTTTCAATAGTTTAAAATAGTTTTTTATTTGCTGGTGTTTCAAAGAAATCGCATAAATTGGCATATAAATTGCCGTTTATAATAGCATGGAGGGTGAAATTAAAAATTCATTAATTGGCATGAAAAAAATAATAGAAATTTTATTATTAGTATCCTTGATTTCATTTTTTACCGGCAGTTCATTTTCACAGGATAAAAATGATAATAGTTCAAAGGAAAAAAATGAGAATATGCACGAAAAAGGTTCACAGGGAAAGACAGATGATATACATAAAAAAGGTTCAAAGAAGGTGAAAAATTATTCAAATTGTTCTAAGGGAAAAATAAAGGACGGTCATGTTAAAATGATGATAAGGACTGCTCCAAAGCTGACATTTGAATTCAGCGGTTATTACGGATTTGGTGTGTTTGAGCTTTCTGCTAATGATAATGGAGATTTTGCTGATGAAGAATTTGAAGAAGGGGAGAATTTTGGAGTGAGACACGGGGTTGGAGGCAATTTCGTAGTTAAGATTCCGCTGCACAAAAGAGGGAATATCAGGCTTGATATTTCGGGTATGTTCACAAAGTTTGACAGTAAGTACAGTAAAGCAATTAATAAAGATCATCCCAGTGAATTTGTTACTTATAACGTATACACCGGGGGCGTCGGAATTGAAAACAATTTTACACCTAATCATAAGATTAAGACACTGGTCGGTATAAGTGTGATTGGCAGCGTTATTACAGGAAATGCAAATCTTTATTTAAATGAATCGTTGACAGAAATGAAAATTAAACCTGCATTCAGGCTTGGAATATCTGTGTTCTCGGGTCTTGAATATTTATTAAATGACAGGATAGGTATGAATTTCGGCTTCAGATTTAACCATGCAAACCTTTGGCTTAAAGATACCAAAGTCTCAGACAACCCGAACGAACTTTACCTTAATGATAAGCGGGTAATACCGAGAATTCCTTACTCGGGCTGGAGGCAGTTTGCGTGGGGCTCATTTTACGGCGGTGTGAATATCTACTTCGGAATCAGGCAAAAATCATACGTAATGAAAAAGTTCTAGTTAATGGTAAGAATAAAAATTAAAACCGAATTATTAAGAATATTTGTGATTTCTGCCGTGCTGGTATTTCTTCTTGTGCAGATTTAACAAAGCACCATAACATAAATTTCGTTTTCAGATTTTAAAAAGTTTAAACAAATGATTATTTAATTTGGATAATGTAGTAAAGATTGCAGTAGTAGAAGATGAGGGCATAGTAGCTATGGATATTAGAAGATGCCTTTTGTCAATGGGTCATTATGTTTCATTTATTTCGGATTCAGGAGAAAAAGCAATTGATAAATTAAAGCAAAATAAAGCTGACCTTGTGCTGATGGATATAGTTTTAAAAGGAAATATGGATGGACTTGAAGCAGCAAAAATTATAGTTGAAAAAATGAATACACCTGTCGTTTTCTTAACTGCGCTTGAGGATGAAACAACAAAACAAAGAGCTGAACAATTGAAACCTTTCCGGTATTTATTGAAACCATTCGAAGATTCACAGCTATGCGCGGTAATAGACGATACACTTTCCTTTACCGGCAAAAATTAATAAAACATAAACAAAAAAACCCGTTAAATTCTTAACGGGTTTAATATAACTGTCAACAACTAGTATAAAGTTTAATCTGCAATTTTTACTACCTTTGGATCATATTTCATTTTTTTGAGCTTATTGAAGTCGAACTTAGTATATTTTTTTCCATCGTATAAGCCGATTAAGACTTTGTATTTAATAGTCTTAATTTTATCTGCCGGATTAGTGGTTGTTATCTCTTCGAGATATATTGTTTCAAATCCATCTCGTTCAAGTCTTCCAATTCTCCTGTCGGCAAGAGACTTATCCGTGAAGTCTCCGACTTCAATCGAGTAGCCTTTCACAACTGTCAGACGGTTAGTAAGGTCATAAAACCTAATCAATGAATCGATGTTATCGATTTTCTGGTACAAGTTTGTGTCCTGATTCTCGTTATCAGTCTTTGGTGTAATGATTTTGATTTTTAAGTTACCTCCTGAATTGAGGTTCTTGTTAAGCTCAAAATCCTGTGAGGTTGAATCTTCGGAATCAAACTCAAGAAAGACTTTAGAATCGGCTTCAACTTTTTTGTCTAACAAGTTGATAATGTCAAATTCAGACGTATCAACCTGAGAAATATCAATTCTTTCATCGGGATCTATTCCTTGTCTCAACATATCGGCTTCTTCTTCAGTAATTTGCTCAATACGCACAAGTGCTGTTCCGCCCATTCCCAATGCAGTTTTTGCGGCTTTTGACAGGTCAATAATCCTTCCTCTTATATAAGGACCCCTGTCATTTATGCGCACCACCGTATAGCGATTGTTCTCAAGGTTTGTAACCTTAAGAATGGTTCCAAATGGTAAAGTTTTATGAGCAGCAGTAAAATCATAAGTATCAAATCTTTCACCGCTGGCGGTTTTTCTCCCGTGAAAACCGGGGCCATACCATGAAGCCTCACCTGTTTCTACGAAACTTGAGGCTGAAGGATCGCCTTGCGAATGTGCTACATTGAAAATGTTTGCAGTTAGCACTAGTTGTACAGCTAAAAAAAAGAAAAACGACAAGATTTTTGTTTTGAACAAATCTGCTCCTTTTTTAATTAATAAATCCTGTCCGTATGAAGTTGTTTGTCGTTGTTCAATTTTCTGGACAGCTTAATTGAATGCTCAAATGAATAAAAACAATAAATCTGAGCGTTTTCTTTTTTTTAATGGGTTTTGTCGGACCCATACTCTATCAAAGAACAATTCCGGGTTAACCGGGTTGCCGGTTCAGTCCGGAAAAAAAATCTTATTTTTTTCCTGCTTTTACTTTAGCAGAAGAAAGTGTATATATCTTGCGGTTGTTATCAACAAAAGTAAGCCAACCGTGTTTATCATTTCCGTTTTTCACAATATCGAAAAATGCGTCCTGAAGCTGGGAAGTAACCTTTCCTTTTGAGCCTTTTCCGATTATACTCTTATCAACTGACCTAATTGGTGTAATTTCAGCGGCTGTTCCCGAGAAAAACACCTCATCGGCTATGTACAACATTTCACGCATTATATTGGTTTCCTTTACTTCGTATCCCAGTTCCCTGGCTAAATGTATAATCGAGTTTCTTGTTATACCGGGAAGTATAGCGTTACTGATTTGCGGGGTAAAAACAATACCGTCATGTATAAGAAAAATATTCTCACCGCTCCCTTCACTGATGAAACCCTGCGAATCCAATGCAATACCTTCGGAATATCCGTTTACAATAGCTTCCATTTTAATCAACTGGCTGTTCATGTAAGCACCGCCGATTTTGGACATCGTAGGTGTGCTGTTCGGTGCGCTTCTTCTCCACGATGATACACATACGTCAATACCGTTCTCTATTGCACCTTTGCCTAAATACGAACTCCACTCATATGCTGCAATAGTAAAATCAACAGGATTCTTCAGCGGATTAACACCAATGTCATCAAATCCCCTGAAGGCAATCGGTCTAATGTAACATGCTTCAAGATTGTTTACTTTTATGGTATCCAGTATTGCCTCGTGTATTTCTTCATGCGAATACGGTATTTCTGCCCTGAATATTTTTGCAGAATTAATAAGTCTTTTAATATGTTCATCTAAACGGAACACAGCCGGTCCCTGTTTAGTTGCATAACATCTTATTCCCTCAAAAAAGGAAGAACCATAGTGTATAACATGAGATAAAACATGGATTTTTGCATTAGCCCAATCAACGAATTTTCCGTTCATCCAGATTTTTTCAACTTCTTTTATTGCCATGTTAAACCTCCTTTTCTAATTAAGGGATTTTTTATAAATTCTGTATGTCCTGTAAATATGTGCGCCCAGTTTTTCGGCAGTTTGCCTCATAGGAGCGTTATCTTCCAGGACCCAGGATATTTCACCGCCTTTATATCCTTTGCGGTTTCCTTCTTTAATGGTTTCCAGATAGAATACCGAGTCTACTCCGCGTTTTTGATATTTGTATCTTACTCCCATACTCCATATCCTCATCACGTCAATCTTCTTTTTTCCCGTCAGGATTTTAAACACT
>JAJDNK010000067.1 GCA_022340715.1 bacterium BMS3Abin03
AACTTCTTTGCCGCATTTCAATAATGTAATTCTTCCTGATGTTAATACAAATGATTGAGGTGATCGGATAATGCCAAGGAAGAAAATTTTAATAATTGATGATGAACCCGATGTAATCACTTATCTCACTGCTGTGCTGGAAGCAAACGGTTATGATTCATTTGCAGTAAGTGAAATAAAAAATGCGATGGATAAAGTTAGGGAAATTCGTCCCGACCTGATATGTTTGGATATTGTAATGCCGGGTGAAACAGGAATATCTTTTTATTCCAAGTTACGCCAGGAAAAAAGTTTTGATTCAATTCCCGTAATTATAATAAGTGGTATGGTTGAAACGGAAAAATTCAATTTTCATTCTTACATTTCTGATGATTCTGTTTCTAAGCCTGAGTGTTATATAGAAAAACCGATTAATGTAGGTTATTTTATCCGGAAAGTTGAAGAACTAACAAGTAAAAAGATATTGACTAAAAAGTAGAGAGAAAAATTACTCCTCGCACAATAACATATAGCCACAAAAAACTCAGCGGTGTAGTTTATAAAGAATTATTCCAGCAGCTTCCATACAATGTTGCTGTGATAGACCGGGAATATAATATTGTTGAAGCGAACAAGAGCTTTACAGAGTATTTCGGAAACTGGCGAAACAAGAAATGTTATGCAGTTTATAAAAATCTTGAAGAACCATGTAAAGACTGTCCGGCGATAGAAGTATTTAAACATAAGCAACCGGTTGTGTTCGATTCGATTGGGGTGGACCAGCATGGAAAAAAAACTCACTATGTAGCACAAGTCTTTCCGTTAAAGACCGGCAGAGGCAGTAAGATCAACTACTTTATGGAAATGACAAATACAGTTACCGAAAAAGATCGCTGGCAACAAGAATGCCAGATTCTTTTTGACAGGGTGCCATGTTATATATCAGTTATTGGAGAAGACTATAGAATTGTAAGAGCAAATGAGGCATTTAGAGAAAATTTTGGTGACATTGTTGGTCAATTCTGTTATAAGGTTTATAAACGAAGAAAAACCAAATGTCGTAATTGTCCCGCCGAAAAAACTTTTAAAGATGGTAAAGCCCATCATTCGATTCAACAAGGCATTGATAAAAAAGGAGAGAAAATTCATTATGCTGTATCAACATCTGCATTGATAAGAGGCAGCGATTCAGTTGCTCATGTAATTGAGATATCAGACGACATTACGGAGATAAGAAAATTAGAAAATGAAGTTGTTGAAGCTGAACGTCTTGCTGCTGTTGGGCAAACCGTTGCGGGCCTGGCACATAGCATCAAAAATATTTTAATGGGACTGGAAGGTGGAAAATATATTGTAAGCCTTGGTTTAAAAAAGAACAATAAAGAAATGATAAACAAGGGCTGGGAAATGCTTGAAAGAAACTTTGATAAAACCACTTCATTGGTTAAGGATTTTCTCAGCTTTTCCAAAGGACGTTTACCAAAGCTGGAAATAATTGATCCCGTTGATCTTGTCACGGAAATAGTCGATTTATATAAAGATATTGCTGCGCAATCAGGTATTGAATTAAAATCCCGGATCGGGAAAAATATTAAACCGGCACAACTTGACCGTGATGGTATTCACACCTGTTTAACTAATCTTGTATCGAATGCTATCGACGCCTGTTTGATTGGAGACCATAAAGGAAATGAAGTATTGATTAGCCTTTCTGAAGGACGTGATAAACTTATCTTCGAAGTATCGGACAATGGAAGTGGAATAGATTACGAAATAAAAAAGAAAATCTTTACAACTTTCTTTACAACTAAAGGTGGACAGGGAACTGGTCTTGGATTATTAACTACAAGAAAAATCGTGAAGGAACACGGGGGAAACATCAAAGTTATTTCCCATAAAGGTGAAGGGGCAAGATTTATAATGGAATTTTCCCGTAAAAGACTTTCTGCACTTTACAAACAAACAAAAGAATAGAAGTTAAATACAGGAGTTAAAAATGCCCGGCAATTTAAAAAAGAAAATACTTGTTGTAGATGATGAAAATGATGTTCGTGAATTTCTGAAAACAGCGCTCGTGGAAGCTGGTTTTGAAGTTAGTGTCGCCGAAGATGGTGACGTAGCAATGGAGAATATTAAAAATGAAATTCCGGATTTGATTTCACTCGATTTGGTAATGCCGCGCAAATCAGGAGCTAAATTTTACCGTGAACTGTCAAAACACAAAGAGTGGTCGAAAATCCCGGTTATAATTGTTACCGGTCATGCACGTGATGAACTTGGTAAAGCGGATTTAAAAGAACTAACAATGTCGGGACCCGGAATCTATCTTGAAAAACCTGTAAAGCCGGATAACTACATCGCTGCTATAAAAAATATTTTGAAGATGGATACGACGGAAGATGAAAAAAAGGCTGCTGAAACAGTTAATCTTCAAAACGATTTGAAAAATATCATTGACAACGCTGATCCCGATACATTAAAGAAATGGAAGGAATTAATTGAAAAAAAATAGTTTGTTGGAGGTAATATTATGTCTAGGATTGCAATACTTTATTGTAAACGAATTCAGGATCATTCCTGCATAGCCTGTGCAAAGTGTTATAAAGGAATAGCTGAAAAGCACGGTGAATTTGCAAAGTACAATGAGATAGAACTTGTAGCAATGACTGATTGCGGAGACTGTCCCGGTCTTGTCGTTCCAAGAGTTAAACTATTGAATGAAGTTACAAATAATCTTGATCGTCCGATTGAAGCGCTTCATCTTGGAACGTGTATGAAATTAGCAATGGAAACAGCAGCTTGCCCAATTGATTACGATGATCTTAAAATAACATTAGAAAAAAAATTTGGTATTGATGTTGTTCTTGGAACTCATTCTTATTAATTAAGAATACCTAATCAAGATCCATTCTGTTTAATTCCTTTCTTAAAGAATTTATAATACTATCTTACCCCTTTTTAATTTGTCATTTATTAACAATTCATAAATAAAAAGTAAACTTTGTTTGGTCTTATTTATTGAAGATGCCGGTGGCATAGAGATTGTCAAATACTGTTTGCAAGGTAGAAAATCAGAAAAAATTAAAGATTTATTAATTCTGTAAATGAAAATTATAAATCAAATGAACTGATTTCTAAACATTTAAATATTATATAATTGAAAAAATAAATTGTTAGTTGTGAGAACAAATTTCTAACATTTGATAAAAAATTGTAACAGTAATAGAATTTTAATATGTGGCTTGATAACCCAAAGATCGCCAGTTGTCCGTTTTGTAACAGTACAAGGATAATCAAACACGGTAAAACTTCTACTAATAATCCACGTTACAGATGCAGGTTTTGTCACAAAACATGGGTTCAGAGCAAGCTTAATAAAAAACCTCCCGATTTTGGTGAACTGACCGAAGCATACTTAAGCGGATATTCATACCGCGAATTACAATCAATTTATCACAGTTCCCCTACAAGAATAAATCAAAAAATAAGAGAATACCTGGTTGGTTGTTCACAATGGGAAGATTATCTGGATGCGTGTACACCTAAGCATGAAGCAAGACTGATACATCTGGTTGGCAAAAAATTTAAATGCAATTGTGGAGATAACAAAGAACACCTGATGTATCTTGCATTAGCAATTGATGCATTATCTACGGTTGTACTTGGTTTTGAAATCGGAAAGCGCGAATCAAGAGATGTTTGGACAAGGTTATTAGATCGCCTGAACTGTCGTGGATTTGTTTGTCCTACATTTATGTCTTACGGTTCAAAAGTAATCGATGACTCTTTGAGAATTGTATTCCCATATTCTACTTCATACAATAATTTTACACGTGCTTGTTATGATAAGCAATTAAAAAAAGAAATCTTTCATACAATAGACAGCAAAAAGCTTATATTGGAAGCCATAACTGCTTATGAAGCGAATCGTTCAATAAAATTAGAAAATTATCTTGTCATTTTTAAAGATAAAAGGATGAAACATCTTGTCTTGGAATCCAAGGACCATTTTGTGGATCGGTTGAAGGAAAGAATGAGAATGAAATCTACTACCCGGTTTGAAGGATTGCTTGCGGCATTTCAAAAGAGATTTGAAAAATTCCATATGATCAAGTACGATCCAGTTCCAATTATTAACGGTTGGATAGCCTGGTGGATGCTGATTCCGCTGCCAATTGGATTTAGCAGACTTTCATTATATCTCCAGCATCCGTTTAAAACTCATTTTAAAAATTTCAACTGCGGAACCCTTCCTAAACCACTAAATCTTACTGTTGATAGCCAGGAAATGAGAACGTTTGTTATAGAACTGGCAGTACGTTCATTACACGTTCCGATAAAGTAGAAAACATCATTAAACTCCCCTTTTCATTAGTCTTTAAGCATACAACACATAGATTACAAAACCTAATTTTATCTTGTTTTTACAGCACGTCTTAATTAAGTTTTGTTCGGTTTAGTTACTACAGATTTTGTCAAGGGGATAAAAGATGAACTTGGAAAAAAAGTCTGTTGTAAGTGAAGACTGGCTTTCACTTTGGATCGGACTCTTTGTATTTATACTCTCCTTGGGGTTATTCATTGGTTTTGATGTCCTCGGTTGGGGTATCAAAACGAGTGTATGGACAGATATTACCAATTCCCTTTCAAGTGTATCTACAAATTATTCAGGGCTGCCCGGTATTGTTTCTTTACTATTAACATATCTGTTTATGTTAATAATTGTGGGAATTGGTCTGAAAGCTATGGGGGTTAATTTTAGCGAATTAATTCTTCCTTTCACAATAATATTTTTTATAAGTTATCTTTGCTGGCTGTTAGGTCACTTCGCTTTTATTGCCGCTACTTCCGATCAGCTTGGTAAGTTTGGTATTTCCTGGTCATTAAATTTAACAGGAGAGGCAGGTTACATAATTGCTCTTCTCGTTGGTTTAATTATCGGAAACTTCTTCCCCCGTTTGGTTAATAAGATTAAAGCTGCAACAAGACCTGAACTCTTCATTAAAACTGCAATAGTTATTATGGGTGCCGGGCTCGGTGTTAAAGCTGCCGAGTCGTTAGGACTTGCATCCATTGTTATGTTCCAGGGACTATCTGCTATTATTGTTGCTTATCTTATTTATTGGGCATTAGTTTATTTCATTGCTCGGAAGTATTTCAGATTTAGTAAGGAATGGGCAGCACCTCTGGCATCAGGTATATCGATCTGTGGTGTATCGGCTGCGATAGCTACCGGAAGTGCGATAAGATCCAGACCGATAATTCCCATTATGGTTTCTTCATTGGTCGTGGTGTTTGCTGTTTTCGAACTGATACTTCTTCCATTCTTTGCACAGATTTTCCTTTGGCAGGAACCAATGGTTGCAGCAGCCTGGATGGGACTCGCAGTAAAAACTGATGGAGCGGCAGTTGCAAGCGGTGCCATAACCGATGCACTTATACGTGCAAAGGTCTTAAGTGAAATCGGTGTTAATTACAAAGAAGGCTGGATGGTCATGACCACCACAACAGTTAAAGTTTTTATAGATGTTTTTATAGGGATATGGGCATTTATATTAGCTCTTATTTGGTGTTCAAAAATTGAGAAAAATCCTTCAGGTGAAAAAGTTCGTGCAACAGAAATCTGGGATAGGTTTCCAAAGTTTGTAATCGGGTATGTTTTAACCTTTTTGATCTTTTTATTTATTTGCATGGCTTCACCTGACTCAATTAAAAATGCGGCTTCGGCTTCCAATGAAGCAAATACTTTCCGTGTAATGTTTTTTTGTTTTACGTTTTTTACTATAGGTGTGGTTTCAAACTTTAAAAAGCTTAAAGAGGAAGGTATTGGAAGACTGGCAGTGGTCTATATTCTTTGCTTATTCGGTTTTATTATCTGGATCGGGCTGCTTATTTCGTGGGTATTTTTTCATGGCATTAAACCGCCTGTTGTATAATTAATTAAAAGTAACGAGGATGAGATTAAATGGAAGATGAAACAAAGTTAGCCGATGAGATGAAAAAAATGGAGTACGAACCGTTACTCCCGATTGAGAAAAAACTTTTAGTATGGAGTTTAAGTCTGGGTGTTGTTTTATTAGCGCTACTTATCTGGTTAAGCAACACTTTTTTCTCATGATAACAAGAACATGATTTCTATCAAAATAAATATGAAAAACCCTTAAAATAAAGGAGTAGAAATGGCTAAGGAAAAGCGAAAAACACCAAAACTTGATGAACTTGAAAAAGGTAAATGGCCAAGTTTTGTTAAGGAAATTAAAACTGCCGCTGAAAAAAATCCAATGGCTGAAGATTTACTCGGACAACTTGAACGCTCATACGAGGAAAAAATCGGACACTGGAAACATGGAGGAATAGTCGGAGTTCTTGGCTATGGCGGAGGTGTCATTGGAAGATATTCTGATCTACCGGAAGAATTTCCGAATGTATCGCACTTCCACACGTTACGTATCAATCATCCAGCAGGCTGGTTTTATACTTCGGATGTATTAAGAAAATTATGCGACATCTGGGAAAAGCATGGATCCGGTTTGACAAATATGCACGGATCCACAGGTGATATAATTTTTCTCGGAACAAGGACGGAAGAGCTGGAACCGGTATTCAAAGAGCTTACTGATATAGGTTTCGATCTCGGTGGTTCAGGATCGGATGTAAGAACTCCAAGCTGTTGCTGCGGAAAAGCCCGTTGTGAATGGGCTTGCTATGACACAATGGCATTAACATACTTTTTAACTATGCACTACCAGGATGAACTTCACAGACCGGCTTTTCCTTATAAGTGGAAGTTTAAAATGGCAGGCTGTCCGAATGACTGTGTTGCTTCGATTGCAAGATCAGATATGTCTATCATAGGAACGTGGCGTGATGAAATACAGATGGATAAAGAAGCCGTTGCGGAGTATGCTAAATCTGGTCTGAATATCCAGAGAGATGTCGTTGGTAATTGTCCCGCTAAATGCATGGATTGGGACGGAAAGGAAATAAAGATTGATAACAAAGCGTGCGTTAAGTGTATGCACTGTATAAACACTATGCCCAAGGCACTTTCGCCCGGCAAAGACCGTGGCGCTTGTATTCTTATAGGCTCCAAGGCACCCATTGTTGAAGGTGCATTACTATCTTCGGTTTTGATTCCATTTATCAAACTTGAACCGCCGTATACAGAACTAATAGACTTGGTTGATAGAATTCATGAGGTATGGGCTGAAAACGGCAAGAACCGTGAAAGGGTCGGTGAATTTATTCAAAGAGTTGGGATGGGCAATTTTTTGGAAGCCATTGAGGTTGAACCGATTCCTCAAATGATAGCCCATCCTAGGGAGAATCCGTACGTCTTCTATGAGGAATATTACGAAGAAGATGGAGAAGATTCCGATGGACAGGAAGAAGAAAAGTAACTTTTTATAAATAAACTTTTAAAATCTAAAAATTACATTTAATAAGGAATAAAAAAAATGGCTGAAGAGAAACAAAAAAGAGTTACCGATATAGGTCCGCCTCATTATGAAAAATTCCTACCTCCGGTAATAAAAGAAAATTACGGGAAGTGGAAATATCATGAAATTTTAAAACCGGGAGTAATGGTACATGTATCGGAGAGCGGGGCTAACTTGTATACAGTTCGGGCTTCATCGTCACGATTACTCAGTATTGATAAAATCCGAAAGTACGCTGATTTAGCCGATAAATATTGCGATGGTTATTTACGGTTTACAAGTCGTAACAATGTTGAATTTTTACTCACGGATAAATCAAAAATTGATCCTTTAATTCAGGATCTCCAAGTATTAGGTCATCCCGTTGGCGGTATGGGAAATTCAATCTCGAATATTGTGCATACACAAGGATGGGTACACTGCCATTCGGCAGCAACGGATGCATCCGGTATAGTTAAATCTGTAATGGATGAATTGATCGAATACTTTACGGAGATGAAACTGCCGTCAAAAATTCGAATAGCTTTAGCTTGCTGTTTGAATATGTGCGGCGCCGTTCACTGTTCCGATATAGCAATATTGGGAATTCACAGGCGACCACCAAAAGTTGATAAAAGTAGATTAAAAGCGATGTGTGAAATTCCATCAGTTGTTGCTTCTTGCCCGACTGCAGCTATAAAACCTGCTACTTATGAAGGAAATCCATCTGTAGAGGTAATTGAAGAAAGATGTATGTTCTGTGCAAATTGTTATACAGTTTGCCCCGCAATGCCGCTGAACGATCCTTTGAATGATGGAGTTTCCATCTGGGTTGGAGGTAAAGTATCGAACGCAAGAAGCGAACCGATGTTTTCGAAATTGGCAATTCCATTTATACCCAACAATCCGCCAAGATGGCCTGAAGTAGTTGGTGCGGTAAAGAACCTTGTTGAAGTCTGGGCAAAGAATGCTAAGCCGTATGAAAGAATGGGTGAATGGATAAATCGTATCGGCTGGCCAAGATTTTTCGAAATGACTGGAATTCCGTTCCAGAAGGAACACATCGATGATTTCAAACACGCCGGTTTAACATTTAAACGATCGGTACATTTGACTTATTAAGAGGAGATTTAATTATGGCTGAGCAAGTTAAAGTCGAGGAAGTAGCCGATGCCATGTACAAGATGGTAAAGGATAGTATGGGGCAGAAAAAATGGAAAGCAACCGACTTGACAAAAGCAGTGCTGGAATTATTTGGAGACAGATGCGATAAAGCTTTGGCAAAGTCCGCTATCAGGGAACTGATAGAATCCGGGAAATGCGTTTACACATATTTCGGAGGAAGCTTTATCGAAATTCCTCATAAAGAAGGTGCTGAAAATTAATTCTGTTCCTTACAGATAATGCAGAAATAAATTATGGTATCTGAAAGTTATTCGGGAATTGTAATCAGTGGTTTATCGGGCGATTCGGGCAAGACTGTTGTATCGTGTGGTCTTCTTGCCTGCCTGAAAGAGCGAGGTACAAATATTTACGCTTTCAAAAAAGGACCTGATTACATTGATGCTGCCTGGCTGAGTTTAGCATCCGGTAAACCAGCCAGGAATCTCGATACTTATTTGATGGGTTTCCCTGTTGTTATAAATTCTTTTACAAAGAATGCTGTAAGTAACGGTATCAATATTATTGAAGGTAACAGGGGAATCTTCGACGGTGTGGACAGTAAAGGTACTCACAGCACTGCAGAGCTTGCAAAGCTGCTTCAGGTACCTGTAATTATCGTTCAGGATGTTTCAAAAGTTACCCGTACTGCTGCAGCTTCAATTCTTGGATGTCAAAAACTTGATCCGGATTTAAAAATAGCAGGAGTAATTTTAAACAAGGTTGCCGGCGAACGACATGCTAAAATTGCAAAAGAATCAATTGAGGAATTAGCTGGCATTCCGGTTCTTGGAGCAATACCAAAGCTTCCGGGTAATTATACTTTACCTTCACGTCATCTTGGATTAATTACTCCCGGAGAATATGAAGCAGGTTCGGTCTTCATTAAAAACTTTAGAAAAGTTATAGAAGAGAATGTTGATGTTGAAAAAATTATTGAGATAACTCGGACGTCAATTCCACTAAAAATTGAAAAATCTGAAAGAGTTAAACAAGGTTTCGATTCTTCTAAAACAAAAGTAAAAATCGGTTATTTCAAGGATAAATCGTTTTCATTTTATTATCCTGAGAATCTTGAGAATCTTGAGAAGCTTGCCGAAGCGGGCGCCGACTTAATTGAAATTTCTTCAACACAAAAAAATGATTTGGCAGAATTGGATGCGCTTTATATCGGCGGTGGTTTCCCGGAAACAAATCTTGAGGGGCTTTCCTCAAACAAGGAAATGATGAGTTCATTGAAAAATCTTGTTGAAGAAGGCTTACCAGTTTATACAGAATGTGGTGGCTTGATGTACTTAGCAAAAAGTGTAACCTGGAAAGGAAAAGAATATTCACTTTCGGGAATTTTACCAATAAAAATTAAGGTTGAAGAAAAACCACAGGGTCATGGTTACAGTGAAGTAATTGTTGATGATGAAAATCCTTTCTTTGAAACAGGAACGGTTATTAAAGGACATGAATTCCATTACTCAAAAATTTATGAATATGATCAATCTTTGAAAACTACCTTCTCTGTTTTGCGAGGAACCGGATGTTTTAATAAAAGAGATGGATTGACTTACAAAAATGTTTGTGCCAGTTATTTTCATATTCATGCTTTAGCTACCCCTGAATGGACTGAAGGAATGGTCAAGTGCGCAAAGAAATATAAGGAATTAAAAAAAACAAAAATATTAATTGAAAGGTGAGAAATGGCTACTCAAAAAGAACTAAATGAAAAATTGGTTAAGACCTTAAAGAAATGGCAGGTAGTGGAAGACCAGTCGGTTAAATCAACTTCTGAGATTATGGCTAAAACAAAGAATCCGATTGTAAAACACATAATGGAAATTATTAAACAGGATTCTGCGATGCATAAAAGAATTCAGCAGTTGATAATCGACAGTTTTGAAAAGCAGGCGATTACTTTATCGCCGGAAGAGCTCGGTGATGTTTGGGAAATGGTAGAAAAACATATTGAGCTTGAAAAAGAAACGATCAGGCTTGCAGAGGAATCGCGGAAGAACAGTAAGAATTATGTTGTTAGATATTTGCTCAGCTACCTGATGACTGATGAGCGAAAGCACAACGAAATATTAGAGCAAATGGAAGATGTAAAATCAGGAATCTATCCTTACGCTTGATATTAAATAATGAATTAACGTAGATGATTGGAGAATAATAAATGGCAAAGGTTGTAAAAAAAGTTAAAAAACCTTTAGGAGGATTGAGAGGTCATTCAGCCGGCGGTTCTTCCGTTGAGACTTCACCTCTTCGTCCTGTTCAGGTACCGAAAACACCTCCTTGTTCGAACGGGTGTCCCAACGAAACCAACATAAGAGAATTCCTAACGACCATCAGTCAGTCTGAAGGAGCGGGAAGAAGCTATAAAGAATCTTATGAGAAAGCCTGGGGAATCTTAACGGAAAAGAATCCATTTCCTTCTTCCTGCGGCAGAGTATGTCCTCATCCGTGTGAAAGTGAATGCAACAGAACATACAAAGACGGTGCTGTTGGTATAAATAATCTCGAACGCTTTGTTGGTGATTATGCAATTGAGCAGGGTTTTCAATTAAAAAAGATTTCCGATGAAAATTATGAAGAGAAAATTGCAGTAATCGGTGCCGGACCTGCGGGATTATCCTGTGCATATCAACTTGCAAGAAGAGGTTACGGAGTTACGATATTCGAAGCTTTCAGCAAACCGGGTGGAATGTTAAGATATGGCATTCCTGATTATCGACTTCCTCCTGATGTACTCGATAAGGAAATAAAAAGAATTGAAGATCTCGGTGTTGAAATCAAGTGTAATCAAATCATCGGGAAAGATATTCCTTACGAAAATTTACAAAAAGATTATAGTGCAATCTTTGTTGGAATCGGCGCACATAAGGGAAAGCTTCTTGGTATTCCTAATGAAGATGCTTCCAACGTATTTACCGGAACAGAATTCTTAAACAAGATCAATTCCGGTGAGACGGTTGAAGTCGGTGATAAAGTTCTTGTTGTCGGTGGCGGAGATACAGCAATAGATGCTGCACGTGTTTCAAAAAGACTGGGTGCAGATGTAACAATCGTTTACCGAAGAACAAGAAAAGAAATGCCTGCAATCGAAGAGGAAATTGTTGGTGCAGAGGAAGAAGGAGTAAAGCTCGAATTTCTTGCAGCACCAGTTGAATTCGAAAAAGCCGGTGATAAAATCACTAAAATGGAATGCCAGAAGATGGAATTAGGCGAACCCGATTCATCGGGGAGAAGAAGACCTGTACCTATTCCCGATTCATTTTTCACTTTAGATGCAACGACTGTGATCGCAGCTATCAGCCAGGAGCCTGATTTCAACGGATTGGATAATCTTCACGAAGGAAAAGACTGGATTAAAGTTGATGAAAATAGTGTAACGAAAATTCCCGATACTTATGCAGGCGGTGACGCACTTGAACTTGGATTAGCAACGATCGCAATTTTCCAGGGAAGAAAAGCAGCAGAAGCAATTCATAATAGGTTCAGAGATATTCAACCCGAACCGGAACAGAAACCTCCGGTTATTACGCACGATAAAATCATCCTGAACTTTTATGAAAGTAAGCTGCGCAACGAACCGTTTAAATTATCGCCCGAAGAAAGACTGGGAAGTATCGATGGCGAGATAACCTCAACACTAACTGAGGAACAAGCGATAGAAGAGGCGAAAAGATGTATGAGCTGTGCATCCTGTTTCGATTGCGGAACTTGCTGGAGTTATTGCCAGGATCAGGCGATTGTAAAACCTGTTGTCAAGCATCAGCCATACAAATTTAAGCTGGATCTATGCAACGGTTGTAATAAATGCGCAGAGAATTGTCCCTGCGGTTACATTGAAATGAGATAATAAATTGACAATTACCCAAACAATATTTCTAACTATTATAAGGTGAGTAAAAATGCCAACCTT
>JAJDNK010000069.1 GCA_022340715.1 bacterium BMS3Abin03
TATTTTCCCATTGATATTATTTGTGAATTTAACCAACACTTCCTTCAAGGCTTATACTTAACAGTTTTGTTGCTTCAACTGCAAATTCCATTGGAAGTTCTGCAAGAACTTCTTTAACATATCCGTTAACAATTAAACCGATTGCATTCTCTGTATCGATTCCTCTCTGGTTTAGATAGAAAATCTGGTCTTCACCGATTTTAGAAGTTGTTGCCTCGTGTTCTATTTGAGCTGTTGGACTGTTTATCTCAAGATATGGGAATGTATGAGCACCACATCTATCGCCAATTAGTAAAGAATCGCATTGAGAAAAGTTTCTTGCATTATCTGCTTTCTTCGAAACTTTAACCAATCCGCGATAACTGTTTTGTCCTTTACCCGCAGAAATTCCTTTCGAGATAATCGTACTCTTCGTATTCTTTCCCAGGTGAATCATCTTTGTACCGGTATCAGCTTGCTGATAATTATTCGTTACAGCAACTGAATAAAATTCGCCGACTGAATTATCTCCCTGTAAAATACAACCGGGATATTTCCATGTAATTGCAGAACCTGTTTCAACCTGCGTCCAGGAAATTTTTGAATTTACTCCACGGCAGGCACCACGTTTGGTAACGAAGTTGTAAATACCGCCCTTTCCATCTTTATCACCGGGATACCAGTTCTGAACTGTCGAGTATTTTATTTGTGCGTTATCGAGAGCGATCAATTCTACAACAGCTGCGTGAAGCTGATTTTCATCTCTCATTGGAGCGGTGCAGCCTTCGAGGTAACTTACGTAAGCTCCTTCTTCGGCAATAATTAATGTTCTTTCAAACTGTCCTGTGTTAGCTGCGTTTATTCTGAAGTAAGTAGAAAGTTCCATCGGGCAGCGAACGCCTTTAGGAACATAAACGAATGAACCATCACTGAAAACAGCAGAGTTAAGTGTTGCAAAGAAATTATCGGTGTATGGAACAACACTGCCAAGATATTTCTTTACTAAGTTGGGATGATTTTTCACCGCTTCAGAAAAAGAGCAGAATATTATTCCTAATTCGTTAAGTTTTGCTTTAAAAGTTGTAGCAACAGAAACACTATCGAACACAGCATCGACAGCAACGCCTGCTAACACTTTTTGCTCGTTTAGAGAGATACCGAGTTTTTCATAAGTCTCTAACAATTCGGGATCGACTTCATCAAGACTTTTTAATTGCGGCTTTTTCTTCGGTGCCGAATAGTAAGATATATCCTGGTAGTCTATAGGCGGATATTTTACATTTGCCCAATTTGGTTCTTTCATCTTCTGCCAATGTCTGAAAGCTTTTAATCTCCAATTCAATAAAAATTCAGGTTCGCCTTTTTTCTGAGAAAGCTGGCGGATTATATCTTCATTCAATCCTTTTGGAAGACTGTCTGCTTCGATGTCAGTTACAAATCCGTATTTGTATTCTTTATTCGTCAGTTCTTCAATTTGCTTAACTTCAGTATTGCTCATTTTTCTTCCTGAACCTTCTATTTATTTAATTTTCTACCAATTCTTTCTATTTTCATAATCAAACGTACTCAATCTATACAAAATTGTCAAGATTGATTTATGTAATTATTCATCACAACTAATTCCGGTACTTATGGCAATTTGAGCATAGCAAATTGTAATTCAGAAAAGTTTAGGTTAATTTTGATTTTTACAATTATTAATGGAAAAATCGTTGGAAAATCAGGGTAGAGTTGATAAAAATACAGACACCAATGACTCTTCAAGATCGAATAAGAACAAATCTCAGGGAAGCAGTCAGAATAAGAAATCGGGTGGAAGACGATATTATGGACGAAGAAGAAGATTTTACAACAGGAACCGCAATCGTAACGATACTCCAAGGCTCAATACTTCTTTTAAGAAACTTTCAATAGTAATTCCTTTATTCAACGAAGAAGAATCTGTTCATCCTCTGGCAAATGAAATAAAAAAAGTGCTGAATCCGATCGGAATGCAGTATGAGGTAGTATTTGTCGATGACGGAAGCACAGATCTATCCCTTAAAAATGTAAAAGATATTTGCAATACCGATCGTAAATTTAAATATGTAAGCTTCCGTAAAAACTACGGTAAGTCTGCCGCTTTGCAAGTTGGATTTCAGTATGTAACTGGTGATGTTGTTGTTACAATGGATGCCGATCTGCAGGATGATCCGAAGGAAATTCCCAATCTTTTAAAAAAATTAAATGAAGGCTATGATCTTTGTTCCGGCTGGAAGAAGAAAAGACGTGATCCTATTATAAAAAAGCTGTCATCAAAATTCTTCAACTTCGTAACGAAAATTTTCAGTGGCATAAAAATTCATGATTTCAACTGTGGATTAAAAGCCTATCGAAAAGAAGTTGTTGAAAACCTTTATGTTCATGGTGAACTTCATCGCTATATGCCTGTATTGGCAAAGTGGCAGGGATTTACAATTACGGAAATTCCCGTGCAACATCATCCCCGGCGTTATGGAAAAACAAAATTCGGTATCTCAAGATTTTTTAAAGGATTTATAGATCTTATAACAGTTATTTTTTCAACACGTTATACAAAAAGACCTTTACATTTTTTCGGATTTTTTGGTGCAATGGCTATGATTTTGGGTATAATTGTACTTGGTTTTTTATCGGTACTCTGGATACAAGGTCACCCGTTAAGCAACCGACCTATGCTGTTTCTTGGTATGCTACTCATCATTGTTGGTGTACAATTTTTTGCCGTTGGATTATTGGGTGAAATGCTTGTTCATAATTCCCCGGGCAATCCGGATTATATAATAAAAGATAAAAGTTAACAGAGTTCTCTTCTTTAATGGTTAAAATCGAAACCTAACCTCAGAAAACAGCGAATGTATTACGATCCGATAAAGAATATATTTGCCGGAATTATAAAAAAAATTCCCTCGCTTCGTATCCTGTTCTATAAGAGCTTAGATTTAATGTTTCTTCGCTCCTGGTATGTAAGAAGGGAATTGAAAAAGCTCAGGAAACTATTCGGTGATAAAACTATCGATATTTATGATGCAGGTTCAGGATATGGTCAGTATTCTTATTTTATGGCAAAGAAGCTTAAACCATGTTCAATTTATTCTGTCGATGTAAAAGAAGAGTGGATAAAAGACAGTGAATGGTTTTTCAAATCCCGCAAAATTGAAAACATTGATTTTGCTGTAGAAGACTTAACGAAAATTGAACATCAAAATAAATTCGATCTTATTGTCTGTGTTGATGTAATGGAACACATCGAGCAGGACATCAAAGTCTTTCAGAATTATTTTAATGCGCTCAAGAACGGTGGATATTTATTAATCAATACTCCATCGGTTTTTGGTGGAAGTGATGTACACGACGATGACGACGAAAGTTTCATTGGGGAACATGCACGAGATGGATATTCAAGAGAAGATCTTGAATCGAAACTTCATCCGCTGGGATTAAAAACATATCAGTCCAGGTACACTTATGGTTTTTGGGGTGATAAAGCCTGGCGGCTTGGAATTAAATTTCCTATCAGATTGCTCAATGTTTCGAAATTGTTTTTTATCGTTCTTCCATTTTATTACCTAATATCATTACCATTAACTTTGATAATGATGTATATTGATTATAGCTCAAAAAATAAAATTGGTACGGGAATAAATTTTATTGCAGTAAAAAACAGCAAATGAAAAGCACAGAACTTTAAAAGGAACCCAAATGGCAGCTAAGGCGAAAAAAAATATCCGACAGGAAAAGCAAAGCAAGGATACTTTTTTAAATACTTTCTCACTTGACAAGATTATCCCGATAAAATATCAAACGATATTTTTTCTGCTACTAATTCTGGTAGTTTTCCTTTTCTATTTCTCACCTCTTTACTTTGGGGG
>JAJDNK010000106.1 GCA_022340715.1 bacterium BMS3Abin03
TCATCCCCGATCATAGAATAATCGACGACCTTCGACGATCCGCAGCCGCAGCCACATCCTTGCTTTTTCTGAGCAGCAATTTCACTGTATTTTTCTTTAACAACCTGCTTTATTTCTTCTGATGTCTGCATTTTTTCTCCTTTTATTTTTATTTAACAACAACCTATTTTCGAATACAATTTATCAAGAGCATTCTTTGCCTTGATAAGATTTTTATTGTTAACACAATAACAAGTTTTCGGTCCGTCTATCTCCCCATTTATCAATCCAACACGCTTAAGCTCTTTAAGATGCTGTGACACGGTTGCCTGCGCAAGAGGCAATTGATCTACAATATTTCCGACCATACAGGAACTCATATTATTGAGAATCTTGAGAATCCTGATTCTTGCCGGATGCGAAAGTGCTTTAGCAACATCTGCAAGCCAGATGTCTTCCTGTGTAAATTCCGTTTTCTTAGAAACTGCCATTTTATAAACTTTCTTTATCGTTCATCGTAAATATACGATAGGTTAAGGCATTTGTCAAGCTAATTGCTCACATTTTCCCAATTGTTTGTTTGCAGTTTAAATCATAATCGATGGGCCGCTTAGAAAATTCCCTTTATAATCTCAATTAGATCGTCAATCGGAATATTTATTCCCGGACCTGTGTATTTATTAATGGCATTGTCCGAACCTTCTGGATAATATTCACGTAAGTATTTATGAATTTCTTCATTTAATCTTCTTTCCCATTCCTGACGGATGGAGGCAGTATCTTCTAAGTTTTTAATTGTTTCTTTAAGAATTAATTTACTGTAACCGGGATTTGTGATTAACAGTGAATCCAGAAGTGAATGTGAAAGATTCAAATACAGATTCTCGTTTTCAACTTTTCCCGATTTGGTGATGGTTGTATCCCCATTACTTTTTACAGAATCTATGACAGTTATTGAATTAATATTCTTTCGCCGGGAAGCCACTAACTTCGATTCATTACTTTCTTTTTTATAAATTACTTTTCTGTTGAATGGTTTGAGCCTAATCTCCCCGATTGGTTTTTGATACCGAAATTCTGAAAAAGTTAGTGAAGCATAATAGAGATGTTTTTGATGAATCTCATCTGTTGAAATAAAGAAAAGCATTACTAGCAAAACACCATGTGACAGAGCAGAAAGGTAAAACGTTTGTAAGGGTATTGAAAAAGCTTGTTTACTTCTTAAATTCAAGATAAATAATGTTCTATTTGTGGAGTTTTAAACTAACAGCAATCAAATTGACGAAAAAGGGAAATTTTCTACTTTAGTATGAAATTTGTATTGATAGAAATATCTTTAAAATGAGAATCAGACAAATATAATATGATGGTCAGGATTAGCTTTATTTACAATCTTATATTTTTCTGCGCGGTGCTTGCCGGTTATTTTGCTTTCACCGATCTTCAAATCTCTATATCAGTTGTAAACAGACAATCCAGCTGGGCAGATTTTCTGCAGAGATTTGGGGAATTACCCGGTTTGCTGGTTTTATTTATTGGCACACACATTTACTTATCGAAATTACATTCCACTCCCCGGTTTAGAAAATTTTTTGTTTTTATATTTCTTTTCTGTGCTACAGTATACTTGCTACGATTTATTTTTGTTGTTATTTATTCCG
This sequence comes from bacterium BMS3Abin03, assembly GCA_022340715.1. Lineage (GTDB taxonomy): Bacteria > Bacteroidota > Ignavibacteria > Ignavibacteriales > Ignavibacteriaceae > BMS3ABIN03. The sequence goes on from JAJDNK010000106.1 coordinate 1,641, forward strand.
GCCCAACTAAAGATTATACATTTCTGCAGGATTACCGCTGGGTAATAATACTGGTACTTGCCGTCTTAAATCTGCTTTTAATTCTTCCTCTAAGAAAAATAAAGTTTTCAGAAAGAATTTTAAGATTTGGCAAAGTCAGTGTTTTGCTGGGTCTGTTCGGATATCTTTTAACAATTCAGCCGATTAAACATTTATGGGGAAGGGTAAGATTCAGAGATCTTGATTCTTTTTACTCAGCTTTTACACCCTGGTTTATCCCGAATGGTATAAACGGTAACACATCTTTTCCATCAGGACACAGTGCAATGGCATGGATGATTTTGCCTCTTTTAATGCTTGTACCTGTTTCAAATAAAAAATTAAGATCTGCCCTACTTTTTATAATTATTTTGTGGGGATTGATTATCGGTTTAAGCAGGATTGTTATAGGTGCGCATTACGCATCCGATGTTTTATTTGGAGGCTGTATTGTAATTTTTATTTTCTTAGGGATATGCAACAGGTTGGGATTTAAATAGTTTTGAAATAGCTACAACTAATCGTGTTTCCTGTTTTTCCAGTAAGCTGTATATTCTTCCTGAGTTATTAGTCCAATCGGTCCATCATAAATTCCACCATCAACCATTCCATCATATACTCTTACTGAAATAACGTTTTCTTCCCCGGCTTTCAAAATTTCTTCCGGTATAAAATAGGCTCTGAAAATTTCCCATTCATTATTTTGATTAAAACTTCTCGGTATCCTGTTAAAATTCCAATCACCCGTTTCTCCAACAAGACTTCCATTAATAAACGTTTGATCTATATCGTCGACTTTACCTAATAAAAGGATCATTTTAGTCCCTGCATATTTATCGGGTAAACTGAAAGATTTTCTATACCACGCAAATCCGTCATAACCGCCGAATCCTTGTGCTTCCCACACGCCCGGAACAAAAATATTCTTCCACGAAAAATCATCAATTTTTTTTTCTTTCCACTCAGGATTATCACCTGTTTCAAATTTCCATACACCTGTTAAATTTATGTCCGGAATTAAATCTGCTGAGAGACTTTTATTCTGTTCAGTACTATAAATTCTAACGGGACCTTTTATTATTCCACCTTCAAGTTGAATATCGTATACTCTAACAGCAATTGTATTGTCACCTTCCTTCACTAATTGTTTTGGGATATAATATTTTCGAAAAGCAGTATAAGCCGTTAAATAGTATGGCGGAAAACCACCGGAGATTCCAACTAATGTACCATTAAAATAAGTTTCATCTGCATCATCGACATAACCAAGATTCAGATATAAATCTTTTCCTTTAAAGTCGTTTGAGATTTTGAAAGTTTTCCTGTACCAGGCAAATCCATTGTATCCGTAATAACCTTCGTTTTCCCAGTTGGATGGAACTTTAATTTCCTCCCAATCCCGATCATTATAAGCGGGGGAAGCCCAGGCAGAATCATCACCGATTGAAAACTTCCAATAACCTTCAAGGTCAATTACATGATCACTACCCGAATCTGGTCTTTCATTAAAATCGCAACCCGGATTGATGCTCAATAAAAAAACAACAAAAATGAAGGGAATTACTTTTTTAATATTATTTGATCTACTGATTGTCAAATTTCCATCCTAATACAAATGCTGGCTTTATGTGTGAACCACAAATTAAGCTAAAATAATAAAACTGTCTAATTAGAGGATAATGAATTATCCTGATCATTTATAAGGTATTCATAATAAATCTGTGTACTCATTCTTCTTACCTTAGGATCAATATCTTCTTTTGAAAGTTTTTTAACCTCAAGTAAACCGTCAACACTTCCCATCTCATAAAGAACCAGAGCAATCAATATTCTCGTTCCTGCATTTTTTTCTCTGTGCAACTGATCAATTAAAGTGTTTTCAGCTTCAGCTATTTTGTACTTACCCGCAAAGTAGATGCTACTTCTCCTAACTCCTTCATTATCCGATTGAATTCCGGCTAAAAGATTTTTCAGAGCATATTTACCGGAAGTGATATTGCGGATGGAAGTTTCCTGTGCATCAACCGAAGTTGCTGAAATAAACGCTGTTAATATAAAAACAACGATTATTAACCACGATACTGTCAATTTATTTGATTTCATTTTTTACCTCCTTATGATAAGTAGTTTAATCTTTCCGTCAGAAAGCTAAGGAGGGCAAATGCAACGTGTGTCATTTGCAGGTAAAGAAATGTAAAAAATTGTCATGGACAATCAGAAATCACCAATTTCCATTACATAGAAACTAAATAAGAGTTCTAAATTATTAGTTTATATCCAACTCCATGAACTGTCAAAATAAACTGCGGATGATTTGGATCTTTTTCAATTTTATTTCTCAACTTTACAATAAAATTATCAACTGTTCTTGTTGTTGGTGCCTCATCATAACCCCAAATATCTGATAACAAATCGTCCCTGCTTACAGTGTTGTTTCTTTTATCCCATAAATAATGGAGAATCTCAAACTCTTTATGCGACATTTGTGTTTCTTTATCTTTTACGAACGCTTTATACCCGGTGAAGTCAACTTTCAAATTTCCTATTCGAATTTCCGGGGAATCATCTGATTCAATACTGCCTCTTCGCAGAACAGCTTTAATTCTTGCTAAAAGTTCCCGGAGACTGAAAGGTTTTGTAACATAATCATCTGCACCGAGTTCTAATCCAAGTACTTTATCAATTTCTTCTCCTTTAGCAGTAAGTAAAATTACCGGGACTTTATTTCCATCTTTTCTAATAGTTCTACAAACATCAAACCCTGATTTTTTAGGCAACATCACATCAAGCAAAACCAGGTTATATTCATTATTCCTGATCTTAAACAATGCCTCCTCGCCATCTTCAGCAACATCAACATTATAACCTTCGAATTCCAGATTATCCTTAAGCCCGATTCTCATATTCGGTTCATCTTCAACAATTAAAATTTTAGTCATAAAAACTTCTCTGCTATTTTTATTCAACGGGAAATAATAATTTTATGTTACTGCCGCCACCGATTTTACTATCGATTTTGATCTCAGCGTTATGAGCATCCATAATATACTTAACCAGAGTCAGACCGAGTCCGGTACCTTTTGTGTTATGAACCAGGCCGGTTGAAACTCTGTAAAATTTATTGAATATTTTTTTCTGTTCTTCGGTTGCAATACCTATACCTTCATCCTTAACTTCAATGAAAACATAGTTACCTTCTTTTCCCGTCCGGATATGAACTTCTTTTTTCTCATTACTATACTTAACCGCATTATCTATAAGATTTATCAACGCTTCTGATATAGCTTCTTCATCCATTCTTATTGCAGGAAGATTATCTGCTAAATTATATTCAAAATTGAATCCTTTATTCTTCAGATGAAAATTATAGTTATTATAAATTCTTTCAACAAGTTCATTCACATTTTTATTTTCTAAATTGAATTTTCTTCTGCCCTCTTCCATTCTTGAAAAATTCAAAATGTTATTTACAATTCTGCCGAGCCTGTTTGCTTCCTGGCTTATAATCGAATAGTATTCTTTTTTCTTTTCTTCCGAGCTTACCCTGTTCATTTCAAGTGTTTCAGCGAACATACTAATCAGTGATAACGGTGTTCTTAACTCATGTGAAACATTTGATACAAAATCTGATTTTGCCTGTGCAAGTTGTACTTCTTTTCTGGCATTTCGGAGGATTAACCAGATGCCAAGTATTAATACCAACGATAAAACTGAAATGATGACAATGTTAGTTACTGCTCTTCTTTTAACAAGTTCATCAATCGTTTCACCATTTAATGAAATACCTATATCATAATTGGGGAAAATCCATAACTCTTTTTCCTTTTGAACTTTTCTTTCAAAGAAATCCTTTTTTGAATTGTACTGGTAGGATTCACTACGGTTGAATATTGAAATGACGAAATCCTCTGATGCTACCTCCTGGATTTTGGGTGAGAGAATCCTTTGTATAAAAGTATGTGGGTCAATCGCTATTATAGTTATACCGTTTCTATCTTTGGTGTCATCTACAAATAGAAGAAATGATAGGATACTGAGTGAGTCGTTAACCACTGGTTCTATTTTTCTGTATCCACCTCTTTTGTAAGTAAATAGTCTATTGATCCCCATATCATTTTTATTTAATACGTTTTGAAAAAACAGGTTTAAGCTATCAACATTTCGATTTGCTCCGGCAGAAAACACAAATCGAAGGTTTTTATCCTTTATGCTGTCCGCAAATACAATCATATTTAAAGACGGGAATTCTGTAAAGAAACTATCGACGGCTTTTCTGTTTTCCAAGAATTCATCCGAGTTTAATACTTCCTTCGAAATATCGATCTGGTTTGCCCAGCTTCCAACAACATCCTGTGAATACTGATTTACTGAAAACAGTATTGCATCAAGCTGGTTGGAATAAATATTTTCCAGGACCTCTTCATTATCGCTTAAATTATTCAATTCGTTAAGAATAAGAACTATAACAGGCAGCAGAATAATTACCAGAAGCAGAATCCATATTTTCCTGGAAAATCTATTCATGATATAATAGCTCTTTTAATCTTTTTTTTAAGCATGAAGATGTTCTATTTTTGTAACAAGTAAAAGAGACAAATACACTGTATAATGCAGCGAAATTTAATAATTATAGGTATAATAGTTATAGTAGTTGGAATATTCTGGCCTTGGTTGAGTAAACTTCCAATCGGTAAATTACCCGGCGATATTGTAATCGACAAACCTAATTTTAAGATTTACATTCCAATAACCACTATGATAATAATAAGCGCTGTTTTAACATTTATATTTTGGCTCTTCAGAAAATAGTCGCTGATTATTTACACAGACCAACTTCTTTTATACATTTTTTTATTCGTTCAAATGTTTCTGAGATATCGTTATCCAGACCAACAGACATTCTTACCAGACCTTCACTTAAGCCTATAACTTTCTGCTCTTCTTTTGGAATTTCTGAAGAAGTACTGTGTCCGGGTGAGCTGAACAATGTTTTAAAGTAACCAAGACTTACAGCCAGGTAACCGATTTTTTCTCTTTGCATAGCCGCCATAAGATTACTAGCAGTTTTTTCATCACCGGCATCTATTGCCAGCATTCCACCATAACCGAATCCTTCATTCATCAGTTCTGTCATCAAATCATGATCAGGATGAGAAGAAAGTCCAGGATAGAAAACCTTGCAACCAAGTTTTTCTAAATTCTCAGAAATATATTGAGCATTTGCACTATGTTTTTCAATTCGTATATGAAGTGAATGTAAATTCTTTAAAATACTCGCAGCCCTATAACTATCGAGAACAGGACCAAGCAGCATAGAAGCACCGGAATTAATATCTGACAACTGGTTTACGAATTCGCGACTACTGCAAATACAACCCGCAACACAATCACTAGTACCATTAATAAATTTAGTTAAGCTATGAACAACAATATCAGCACCTAATTGAATTGGTGTTAAAGATATCGGGCTGAATGTGTTATCAACCATTAATTTAAGATTGTGCTTTTTTGCAATTTTACCCAGGCTTGGTAAATCGGCAATTTCCAGGAGGGGATTACTAACCGATTCACAATAAATTATTTTTGTTTTATCTGTTATGCTCTCTTCCACAGCTTTTAGGTTATGTATGTTAACAAACTTAACCTTTATGCCTATCCGTGGTAGAAAATTTTTAAGTAAGGCATAAGTACCGCCATATACAGTTCTACCGGAAATTATTTCGTCGCCGCACTGGCAAATTTGTAAAATCGCGCTGGAGATTGCTGCCATACCGGAAGATGTAACTATGGCAGCTTCACTATCTTCAAGTTTTGCAAGAGCATCAGCAAGACATTTATTTGTAGGATTCCAGTGCCTTGAGTATAAAAAACAACCTTCAATTTCATGATCGAACAATTCTTTCATTTTTTCTGGACTCAAAAACGTATATGTCGACGAATCTTCAATTGAAGGATTAACCCCACCGTATTCTCCGAATACAAGATAATTCTGAATTTCTTTACTGGGATCGAAATGATGCATTTTATCCTCCTTATTGTTTAATGTTCATCAGGAAAAATCCAAACTAATTTTTTATTTACTATTTAAAAATATAAACTATTTTACTCAACGAGGTTCTTAAATCAGCTATTTCTTATCAGATTAGTTGATTTTTTGAAAAGCTGCAGTTGCAGGAATAACT
>JAJDNK010000107.1 GCA_022340715.1 bacterium BMS3Abin03
GGATTATTAAGCTGACGGAGAATAGCTTCTGTGAAATCATCTATAGCATCTTTAAACAAACTTAGTTTGTTCTTGACGACTCCCCGATAGTAATATGATTCACCATCTATACTATTAAATTCTATAGCTTTGTTAAAACAAATAACGGCATCCCGGTATTTCTGAGTTTTTAAATTCTTAATGCCAGCACTTAAATATTTATCGCTGGACTTTTCCGGATTCTGTCCTAGATTAGGATCAGGATGCATTTCCCATTCAACATCAGAATCTTCAGTTTCTGCATGAGTATGCGGTAATGGTTCCTGTCGGTTATTTTGTTCACCTGGCTTCTTTTCGACAATATTTTCAAGTGAAATTCTATCCCTATAACTAAGCTTATGCTTGTTTCCCCTGATTTTTACAATCAGAATTGAGAATAAAATCAGGATTACTAATATGATTCCGATGATTAAATAAATATTCATATTAAAATCACAGTTCTTTTAGAGTACTTTGTTCTCTAAAATATCATCGTTTGTTAAGAAAAATCATTCAATGTTATCAAGTTTCATGTATTGTGCCAAAGAAATGTACAATAAAAACAATTAATTCAGGAAAATATTTGAAGATTTTGCCTTTTTTACTATTTATCTACAAAAATAAAGGTTATCTCGAGGAGGAATTACTATAGTCCTGTCAATTAATAAATATCTTTCTCTTTCCGAATAAAACTGGTTAAGGGCTGGTATTATAAAGAGTTACCAATCCTTCGTAATAAGGATAATGCAGAAATTTTATGAGGATGTTTATAAATTAGATATTTGAAATCAGTAACTTTATATTTGATTGTTTTATAAACATTTAGATTACAATTTGGTTCTCATTTAGCTGGTTTTGAGTTCTCGGGAAATGAAGGGGCTCGAATTTAGCATTAACGATATGTCGGATAAACAGAAATTAAAAAATGTTAAAATAATTGTCTGCGATCTGGATGGAACTCTACTTGCTAATGATGGTTCGATTAGTGAAAACACAAAGAAACTAATAAACGAACTTCATAAGTATGATGTTCGACTATCTTTTGCAACTGGCAGATTGCATTCTGCAGTGAAAGCTATTGCAGACGAACTTGGGGTTAACAGCCCGATAATATCTCTGGATGGCAGCTTGATAAAAGCTCATCCCGGTGGAAAAGTTATATATGAGTCTTTCGTTAAAGAAAAATATGTAAAAAGAGCAGTCGATTATGCCGAAAAATATTTATTAAATGTTGCGTTATGTCATTCAGATGCAATTTACTATACAGAAAATCATACTGTAATTCCACAAACATTAAATAAATTTGGTGCTAAGTATAAGGAAGTTTCATCTTATGAAGGCTATCTTGATAAAACTCTGGAAATTGTATATTCCAGCGATATGAAAGATTCAATTCAGTACGTAAAAAATAGGTTTATGTTTCCTTATGTGGTAGGTTGTAGTACATCTTTTTTCAGATCACAGCGACACCATGGAATCTTTTATCTTGAAATAAGAAGAGCAGGTTCAACAAAAGGGAAAGGACTTAAAAGACTGCTCAAATATTTACACATAAGACCGGAGAATGCAGTTGTGATTGGAGACTGGTATAACGATATAAGTATGTTTGAAACAGATGCTATTAAAGTTGCCCTGTCTAATTCAGTATCGGAGCTTATAAGAAATGCGGATCACGTTACCAAAGGAACTAATAACGAAGAAGGTGCTGCAGAATTTTTTGAAATGCTTCTAAAGGCAAAAAAAGGCTGATCAATGGCTTCAGAACCTAATAAAACTTCTGTGAAAACTACAATATTCAGAATAATTATTGCTCTTACCACAGTTGCGCTAATTGCCTTAATGTTTCCCAAGGGAGAATCGATTGAATCTGAAGTCACAGAAGGATCCATCTGGCTTAAAGATGATTTAATTGCTCCTTTCAGTTTTCCGATAATAAAAAGTCCGGATGTTTATAGAAGACAAATAGCTGCTGCTGAAAGAACAGTTTATCCTGTTTTTATTGAGAAAAATGAAATAGAAAACATTTCTATTGATTCACTGCAAGTATACAACACATATCTTACAGATATAATCGATCAAAATATCTCCAGCGATTCTGTTGAAACTATTAATCCAACATTTTTAAGTACAGCTACTTTTAAGAAATTCCAGTCTCTAAGAACAAGGGAAAGAAATTTAATTGATGTAAAAGGTCCGAAGCTTAAAGAACTTTTTGCAGCCGCAAGATTCGTATTAACTAAAATTTATAAAGCCGGGATTTTAAATATAGATTCGGGAAAAGAATCAAAAGACAGTATTGCCGTTAGAGTTGGCAATGTGGACAGAATAAAAGCCATATCGGATTTTATGTTCATAAATAATGCAAGAGATGAAGTTGCAAAGGAGGTTGGACGACTACAATATCCGAATGATGTTGGCAGTGCACTAGCAGAGTATACATCTCATTTTGTTTTTCCAAACCTGATTTATAGCTCTGATCTCACGGATGAAGAAAAAGAGCAGGCAAGAGATAATGTTTCAAAGTATTCAGGCATTGTTAATGAAAATGAACGTATCGTTGCAAAACACGATCGTATAACGAAAGAAATCAAATTAAAAATTGATTCTTTTAAAGAAGCGAAAGGAGACACTATTGGCGATGAGGGGCTTCTGCTTCAATACTTAGGGAAGTTCATTCATATTGGACTGCTGCTGCTCCTTCTTTCCATTTATTTGTATCTTTTTAGAAAAAAGATTTTTTACGACAATAATAAACTTATTCTGATAGCTATAATTTTTACATTTGTTACATTCGTAACATTTTTAATCAACCAGATAAAAGTTGAAGCACCGGTTCAGCTACTGATTTTTATTCCCGCCGCATCCATGTTGTTTACTATAATTTTTGATTCCAGGGTTGGATTTTATACTACAATTATTTTAGCACTGATTACAGGTGCATTACGCGGGAATGATTATTCCTTTACAACAATAAATCTCATTGCCGGAGGTTTGTCAGTTTACACAGTGCGGGATATAAAAAATCGTTCTCAGATTTTCCGTTCTTTTCTTGTTATTCTCGCAGGTTATTTTGTTTCTATTATTGCATTTGGACTGGAAAGATTTGCACCTATTGAAACTATGTTGGTCGAGTTGGCATTTGCTGCTTCAAATGCTTTGATTAGTCCTGTTCTCACTTATGGTTTATTAATTTTCTTTGAGAAATTATTTAGGATAACTACCGATTTAACTTTACTTGAATTGTCAAACTTTGACAGACCTCTTCTTAAGGATTTAGCAAGGAAAGCGCCCGGTACATTTAATCATTCGATGACAATGGGAACTATGGCGGAGGCAGCAGCTGAAACAATATCAGCTAATCCTTTGCTTGCAAGAGTTGGAGCGTACTATCATGATATAGGCAAAACTATAACTCCTCAAAACTATGTTGAAAATCAATTGAATAATCAAAACGTACACGAAAATTTAACGCCTGAAGAAAGTGCAAGCTTAATTGCAAGTCATGTACGTGAAGGAGTTCAGCTTGCACAGGATAATGATCTGCCTCAGGAGATTATAGATTTTATTCCGATGCATCATGGAACGACCACAATGACATATTTCTATGAAAGAGCAAAAAAACTTTACGGAGAGAACAAGGTAGATATTAATCAATACAGGTATCCCGGCCCTAAGCCGCAAACTAAAGAAACGGCAATTGTTATGCTTGCAGATGGTTGTGAGTCTGCTGTAAGATCTATCGAAGATGCCGACAGTAAAAAAGTAGAAAATGTAATTGATGGAATTCTGAATGCAAGAATTTCAGATGGTCAATTGAATGAGGCCCCCATAACTTTTAGTGATATTGCAAAGCTAAAAGAAACTTTTCTCGGCATACTTCTTGGTCAACGCCATAAACGCATAAGATATCCTAAGCAGGAGGAAATAGAAAAAGGGGAGAATAAAGCAGAAGAAAAATAATGGAGACATTTCTGAAAGAGTATCTTTCTATTCTGAAGCTTGAACGCAATCTCTCCGAAAACACAGTTGCTTCATATAAAAACGATTTAACATCTTTGCTCCATTTCCTTGAAGAAAAAAACATCGGCGATCTTTCTGATGTTTCATTTAGCCATTTAACCGATTTTTTTAAGGCACTTGCGGAATACGGTTTATCAAGCACAAGTACGGCAAGATATTTTTCATCGATTAAAAATTTTTTCATTTATCTTCAAATAAATAATTATATAAATGAGAATCCGCTAGAAAGATTAAGTCCGCCAAAACTATCAAAGAGTCTGCCGGTAGTTCTAACGGTTGAAGAGATAGATTCAATTCTTTCAAAACCCTCAGTAGATAGTAAACTTGGTTTGCGGGATAGAGCAATGCTCGAACTTTTGTATGCTTGTGGTACGCGTGTTACTGAGCTAATAAATTTAAAAGTATCGGATCTGTTTTTTAATGATGAGGTAATCAGAGTTTTCGGTAAAGGATCGAAGGAAAGGATTGTCCCGGTTGGTAGTTCTGCAATTCATTGGGTGAATGAATATTTATTAAAAAGCAGACCATTCCTGGAAAAGAAATCGAAAAGCGGCAACATTTTATTTCTTAACAACCGTTCCACTAAGTTATCAAGAATGGGAATATGGAAAATAATTGATAAGTATACAAAGGAAGCCAGAATAGAAAAGGAAGTTCATCCCCACACTTTTCGTCATTCGTTCGCAACTCATTTGCTGGAAGGCGGAGCAGATTTGAGAGCTGTCCAGGAAATGCTGGGTCATGCTGATATTTCAACAACACAGATTTATACTCATATAGACAGGGATTATATTAAACAGGTCCACAAAGAATTTCATCCGAGAGGTTAGATTTGGGAGATATTCAAATAAGCGAACGGCTTTTAAATTTTATTGCTTTTCTGCCGTTGTTTTATTTATCCATTGCAGTACATGAATTTGCTCATGCCTTGCTTGCAAATAAATACGGGGATGATACTGCAAAAAAGCTGGGACGTTTGACATTAAATCCTCTTAAACATATTGATCTTATCGGGTCGGTGATAATGCCGATAGCTGCATTTGCGTCTGGTTTTGCATTGATAGGCTGGGCAAAACCTGTTCCTGTTGACAGAAGAAATTTTAAAGAACCGTTGAAAGCTGATACAGTTGTTTCTTTTGCCGGTCCATTGTCGAATTTCATTTTTGCAATATTATTCTTCATACTTTTTATAATTTCCCAACAATGGTTTGGAGCGCAGCATACTTTCGTGGTAAATCTGATGTGGTACGGCGTATTCCTGAATATTTTCTTATTCGTTTTTAATTTGTTACCGATTCCACCGCTTGATGGTTCGCATATTCTGTTTGATTTATTCCCGAATAAATTCACTGCAAAATATTTAAGCCTGGGATTTTACGGGTCTTTTATATTACTGGTTTTCATATACAGTCCGTTATGGGGATTCTTTATCAGAATTATTAATTTCATATTGAGATTGTTTTTAAAAATAGGAGGTTATGAATAAACATCTTGTTATTGCTTTTTTTCTTTTCATCTGTTTCTTTTTTTCTATTATCTCTTGTACAGAAGAAGCTGCAGAAAGTAAAAGAAAAATATTTGAGTCGGTAAGAGATACTACCGTTATTAAAGATCCGGGCTATTTCTTTTTTGTCGGTAACGGCGGCACTTATACAGGTATTTACAAATATGATTTTACAAATGATAGTTACGGTATTTTCTGGTCTGCAAGGAATGAAATAGTGGTTAAATTATTATATAGTAATGATCTACAATATATTTATTTTCTTACGGCAAGAAGCTTTGGTATAAGGAATGGAATATCATACATCAGCAACCTCAAGCTCTACAGACTTATTACCGATAAATCATTAGTAGAATTTGTTGCAGACATAGGCGATGCAATACAGATTTACACATACTGGGAAGGAATTGATTTCAGAATTCAGTTTACCTCCTTTGATCTCAGGGTTGCAACTTATATCAACAGAACAAACCAGATCTATAGTCCTTTTGGCAAACTAATCCAGCAAACAGTTAATGTATTCGATTTTATAAAAAATGGTTATCCTGGTTTTGAAATACCCGGCCGTTCATCAAAATCACCATCTGGCCGATCCGGTTTTATTCAAAAGGAAGATTCATTGTTCTTTGAAAGCATACCAAGTAAGAAACGATACTTTGTTGATACTGTTAAAGCATCAATAAATAAAATAGTCTGGAACGGGAATGAACACTATGCCTTTATCTCGACCTCATCTGAAAATGCAAACGAAAATGAAGCCGGTTCTGTTTTAATAGCTTACAATATTGTTGATAACAAACTGGAACATGAATGGACAAGTGAAGCGAAAATAAATTTTTTCAACACAGAGACTTATTTAATTTTTGACCTTGTGAACGAAGGAAAATCCTCGGTAAATATTTATAACTATAAGAAAGCCATTGATCTCAAAAAAGTAACCCTGAGAAACGGTTGTGGTGTAACCGGTATTCCTTAAGTTTTAGCCGGGAAATCTCAGGGACTTCCTTAAAAAGGATCTGGAAGTCCCTTCTAATTTGAGTTAATTAATATTTAATAAAAACTAATTAGAAAAAGAATCTTATACCAATTCCACCGGCCAGATCAAGTTTGGTTGCGGGAATAACATCTATTATAGGTGCCAGTTCAACGAAAAG
>JAJDNK010000084.1 GCA_022340715.1 bacterium BMS3Abin03
AGAAAGGTAATTTTTCCACTGAAACCTGTAACTTCCTGAGAAGCAGGTTTCGGACTTATACCGTGATCGCATGAGTAAAGTAAAATAACAACGGACAATATTAAGATCGCTGCTTTTATATTTTTATATAACATATTCTCAGAATTATCTGATTACAGGATTGAAAATAACACAGAATCAAATCTTTATAAAATAGCCTAATCGTCATTTTGTCAAAAGATTGTAAACTTAGACTTTATTTAAGAAGCAGCATTTTTTTCACTTGAACAAATCTACCTGCTTGTAACCTGCAGAAATAAACCCCACTTGGAAGATTGCTGGCAGATCCGGAATTAGCGGAAAATACAATTTCATATATTCCTTGTTGTTTATTTTCATTTACGAGTATTACGATTTTTCTTCCCAACGCATCATATACTTTAATTGTTACAAACGCCGGCTCTGCCACTTGATATTTAATCGTTGTTTCAGGATTGAACGGATTGGGAAAATTTTGAAATAGAGTAAACTTTTCAACTTTTGTATTATTGATTCTTTGATCCTCTTCTACTGAAGTTATCGGATGAAGAGATTCTCTGAAACTTGCTGAGGTAATCGCGGATACATAGTAATTAGTGGAAGATACCGGATTGTAGATTACAGAGCCTATTCCGTTTTTTATCGGATCATCAGTTGTGTATATCTTTGCCTGGTCAAGTGTGTTGTTTGACAAAGCAATAACAAGCTCCTGAGTAATTTTGTTATCGTCACTAAAATCTCCGAAAGTCATAGCAGTTACGTGAAAATCATTATCCGGACCATAAAAAACAGTTGATGAATCAAAGGAAAAAGTATCTAAACCGGAACAATAAATCCTTGTATTTGACAAATTTTTATCGGACAATGCAAATATTAACCGATCCCTGTAAATATTATCATCAGTAAAATCTCCTGCTGTTAGCGCAGAAACATGAAATTCATTATCCGAAACAAACCAGGGTGGACTTTGAACTGCATTTCCGGTTGATGAAATATCATCTACATAGATATATGATTCCGTAAATTGTGAATTGGAAACGGCTGTAACCAATACGTCTCTTCCATCTCCATTAAAATCACCGGCCGCTAAAGCAGTAACTCTAAAATTCGGTGATGAGTAAACCTGGTACTGCGTTACACTTCCTTCTTTTGCATCATCGCTAACATAAATCTTACATTCACCACCCGATTGCATTGCGGTGACCAGTTCGAAATCTCCATCACCATCAAAATCACCAGAAGTTGTAGCTAAGATATTACCCTGATTTGAACCAATCTGCGACTGATCCGGTTTGTTCCCGTTTTCATTAAAATATACATCGCCATTATCGAAAGCGGTAATCAGTTCATCATCGCCATCGCCGTTGCTTCTGTACCCTTCTTCCAACCTGTAGCTTAAATCATAAAATATTGAATGCCCTTCAAGATCATTGCTTCCCTGGAAATCACCGCTTGCTAATGCACTAATCTTATTATCAAAATCGAATTCAATTCCATCCCCTGGGCTTTGATCATTTCCCAAATCGCTGATAACAATCTTGCTGGTATTACCATTAAAAGCAGTAACAAGAAAATCTCTGTCGTGAAATTCGCTTTCAATAGCTTCAGCATAATTTTGCCGGCTCAACCATCGGTCTACAGCATCTTCTTCATTAATTGCTCCTGCTCTCCATGCATAAAACCAAACTCCACTAACACCTAAATCCAGAACTGTTCTAATCGCCAAATGCGTTAACCCGTGAGATTCCATATATTCTTCGTTCAAAGAGTCCGGATATATTTCTTCTCCCAGAACAAGAATAGCCTGAATCTTTGTTTCCCCGCGTCCGGCATTAATTAATTGTTCATGGGCTTGTGTTAAAAGATATTTCCAGGCAGAAAGTGTAAAGAAATCACCAAAATCATTTACTGTATAGTAGTAATCATCAATCATTAAAACATCGCAAAGAAAACGCGAATAGTCCGGTTGGCTGGGCGCTTCTGCTATGTAAATTGGTCTGCTATCTCTTTGCTTAATTGTGTTATAAATTTTGTTCACTTCGGCAGGATTAAATCCACGAGCTGACGGTTCATCAATAATATACCACCCAAGGATATGATCTGTATTTGGATAGGTAATAAAGCTTTCAAACAAATTACTAAATGTATCCAGTTCATCCTGACTTATTATGCTATCACCATTTGTATCTATATAATCAAAGTTGCAATCACCAAGAGTTTTCAGACTATCCGAAACAGAGCTTATATCACCCAAATATTTTGTCCAGAATACACTATCACTTATAAAATGACCGTAAGTATGGAGAGAATTTATTGCAATATATTCATTATCAGTACCTTGCCGGATCGTTCTCAACTCATTTCTGAACTCCTCCGTGCCGGGGTATGGTGATGAAGGATTATTGCCAACAACCGAAAACATTCCCACATTAAATTGTTGAGAATCTATAAAACTATTTTTTACAATTTTCTGTGCAAATAAGGAATTGATTAAAAGGAGAGAAAATATTGATGTAATTAATTTTTTTCCGTTTTTCAATTTTATTCGGCAACTTAATTATTTTTCTATGAAGTTTCTCACTGATCAATTTAACGGATTGTTTTATATAAATCTACGCTATAATCTGTTTGCAGCAATGAAATATCTTAATTTATATGCCACAATGAACTATTCTAGATAACAATCACTTTTGATTGAAAATAAAAATGCTTATTGTATTTTATTAATAAAATATTTTCATTTTAGGTATTGTGATGAATAAGTCAATTACAATTGAAGAATTAAAAAAAGTTAATGCATTAAGGGATTTACCTGATGAGCATCTTCAATGGATATTAGACCGTTCAGTTTATGAAGAGCGCAAAGATGGGGATGTCGTCGTTAAAACTGGTGAACCTATTGATGAAATGTTCTTCTTCCTTGAAGGAAAAATGGATTTTTATATGGATGTAAACGGACAACTAGTTTATTACCACAGCACCGAAAATGATGAGCTAACCGGAGGTGTAACCGGAGTATTACCATACTCAAGACTTAAGAACTCACCGGGAAATGGTTATGTGGTGGGTAAAGCGCGTACAATTAAACTACATAAAAAATACTTTCAGGAACTGGAACAACTTAATCCTGCTTTAATACAACGCTTAATTGGTTATATGACTGAAAGAGCCCGGGTTTTTGCAACAACGCAAATGCAGCAGGAAAAAGTAAGTGCACTTGGAAAGCTTGCTGCCGGTATTGCCCATGAAATGAACAATCCTGCCTCTGCAATTGACCGGATTTCAGAAGATCTGGATAAAAGATGGAAACTAAACTTCGAACTCACTGAAGCATTATTGAAATATAATATTGCCCCGGAGATTCTTAAACGTATTCGCGAAACGGCAAGTATTAAAAATTCTGCAAAAAATAAAATCACTCCGCTTCAACGCATTCAGGCAGAAGATGAATTAAATGATTGGCTGAGTGAGAAAGGAATCAATTGCAGAAACGAAGTTGCGGAGACATTTACCGATGCAGGTTTTTCAACCAATGACCTTGAGATAATTAAAAGCGACGTTGATGCTGAAGCATTTCAACATATTCTTGACTGGCTCGAAAACTTATTAAGCTCCGAACGGCTGATAGAAGATATTGAAGATGCTTCTGAACGTATTACAATGTTAGTTGACGCTATTAAATCTCACGTTCAAATGGACCGATCAGGTGAACTCTATTCCACAGACATTCACAAAGATCTGGATGATACTTTAATTCTTCTTGGATATAAGATCCGTGATAAAAATATCTCGATTAAAAAGAATTTCTGTGAAGATTTGCCGGAAGTTGAAGTTTATATCGGCGAATTAAACCAGGTATGGACTAACATTATTGATAATGCAATCTTTGCTGTAGAAAAAAATGGTGAAATTGAAATTCAAACTGAATGCGATAAAAAGAATGTAATAATTAAGATTTCAGACAACGGAAAAGGAATTCCAAAAGAAATTGTATCACGTATATTTGATCCTTTTTTCACGACAAAAAAAGTGGGAGAAGGAACGGGAATAGGACTCGACATTGTACGGAATGTAATCAACCGGCATAAAGGAGAAATAAAAGTAAATTCCAAACCCGGAAAAACCCAATTCATTATTTGCATTCCGGTTTCTCAGCATTAATTTTCAAAAGAACAGTATATGAAACTACCATTCATCGTAATAATTGATGACGATACACAGGTACTAAGAGCTATACAGCGGGATGTACGTAATAAATTCCGTGAAGATTACAAAGTGCTCGCAACTGAATCGGCATCGGAAGCTCTCGGGGCAGTTAAAGAATTAAAATTAAAAAATGAAACTGTTGCTCTTTTTATTTCCGATCAGCGAATGCCTGAAATGGAAGGGACAGAGTTCCTAGGTAAAACTCAGGAGTTTTTCCCTGATGCAAAAAAAGTATTATTAACCGCTTACTCAGATATTGAAGCCGCAATAAAAGCAATTAACACTTTAAGATTAGATTATTATCTGCTTAAACCATGGAACCCGCCGGAAGAAAAACTTTACCCTGTAGTAACCGATCTGCTCGACGACTGGCAGAACAGCTTTACTCCCGATTTTGAAGGAATAAAAATCATCGGTTACCAGTGGTCACCGTTATCACATAAAATAAAAGATTTTTTAACCGGCAATTTAATTCCCTATAAATGGATTGATGTTGAAGTTAGTAAAGATGCTGCAGAATTAATTAATACACACAATATAGAAACTGATGAATTACCGGTTGTCTTATTCGAGG
>JAJDNK010000087.1 GCA_022340715.1 bacterium BMS3Abin03
TTTAGCTATTTTAAGTCCCGCTGTTCCTGCTATTCCCGTAATACCACCGTCAGATACAAAGTTTTTATAATTACGGTAATGCTCACTTCCTGCCGCAAACTCAACAGCTTCGTTCAGCAATTTCCAGAAACCTTTAGGTTGTGGTACAAGATAATCACCGATAATAATTTTATCTGCAATCTTTGATATTTCTTTTAGTAAAAGAATTCTTTCCTCTGGATTTACTTCGTGAATAACATAAGTAAGTACAGCATAATCGAAATGTTGTTCGCCGTTTGAGATCAGCTCATTTACACTTGTATGTTTAAAGGAAAGATTACTTTGCGGATTTTTCAGAAGTAATAAATTTGCCCTGTTTATATTACGTTCGGAAAGATCGATACCCAAAACGGATTCACATTTATCAGAAACAGTAAAAGAAAACCTTCCGGTTCCACAGCCAACATCGATTAATTTTGATTGCGGCTCAATGAGCTTTTTTATTAATGTAAATAACCTATCCTGGTTCGGGGCGATGAGCTTATCGTAAAATAAACCATCATACCAGTGTTTTTTATTTTCACTCAATTAAAAACTCAAATAAATATTAATTACCTTATTGTAGGATGAATAATGAAAATAATCGATTCATCAATAACGTGTGGTTATTTACTAATGTGAATCCTTTATTATTTCCTGTAGTTGACTGGCAGTAATCATTACTGATTTTTCCAGATCGGATATTACACATTTTTGTATAACCGAAGCTGCAATTTCTCCCTCAACACTTATCTCCGCTTTTAATGTAAAAATTCCATGATTTAATGATTCAATTTTCATCACGCCAACAGGTTTATCGAACAGCTTCAGGAATTTTTTATATTGGATCTCGGTTGAGATAACGACGGGATATAATTTCTTCTTAATTAATTCGGGAAGATTGAAATGCCCGTTGAAAAGCTCGGTACGCAGATCTTCAACCCATTGAACATACACAGCATTATTTACGTGTCCTGCAACATCGATATCGTATGTTTTTATTTCGAGTTCCAAAATTGTTTGAACATAAGAATTGCCTTTTCCTTTCCCGTCTGAAAAAGGTTTCTGTTCTGATTTCCCGGATTTATTTGCGTTAAACATAAATTTTTTTTAATTCTAATTTAATAATGAAAGATACGCAGAATCTATAAATGCCGTCATTCCGGCTTGTCCGGAATCTGAAATATCTTCGTCATTAAAGATTCTGGACTTGTTTCACTCGCCAGAATGACACTTTAAACGACTTCTGTTAGTAAAAGACTCATCACAATATAGCTGCCTTTATATATTTGCTTTAATTGAAGATGAGAATGAAGAAACATACGTACTGTTTTTTCAACTCATCTTTTCCCGCTTAATCAGAAGCAAGAGAACCGTATAGCTCTTTTTTAGTTTCATATTGCGTATAATAACTTTGATGACAATTTGAACACTGATCAAGGTTAGGTTTATTTACCCCTTGTTTCCTTTCCTGGTGACAACCAATACATCGTTTATGCATCACGTAGAAATAACTATCGGCATATAAAAATTGTTTCGGCAAATTTAAAGTATTAGCTACATGTATATCCTCCTTATGGCATTCCATGCAGCCGACGGCACTGTTTATATCTTTAGGTAAACCAGGTAAGTGACAAATTGCACAGGTTTTATTTTCAGGTTGCAAACCGGGAATTTGTCTGTCAGCGGCAACCCAGCCCTTGTGCATTTCGTGATTGAAGATAAGAGTTTTTTCAAACATTTTACGATGACATCTTGAACACGGTGTCGATTTATCATCCGGCAACGATATATGATGACATTCAATACAGGATTGCTCTTTACCCAGCGTTTCCTGATGCTTTAAATGAGGAAATTCTGTGCTCATCCCGGGCGTGTTTGCATTGATAATCAAAATCGAACGGATAGTATTTAATCCCGAAGCAGGGACAACATATATTCCTTTATCGCTCTTATACTGCGGATACATAAGAACAAAAGCAATTGGCAAAACAAAAACACCAATTATAGTTGTACGCTGCAAACCGCTATGGAGAGCAGCCTGCCAGACGCGATTAATGGTATCAAATGAAGCCTTAAAAATTCCTTTATTAATTTTATATACTTTCCATTGTTCGTCAAATATTGAAAAATTTTCCGCGACAAACAGAAATACAAGCGCTGCAGCGGCAATAACCCCAATACCTAGCGCCCATTCAGTTAATGATGGAAAATAAGCACTGCCTGCATCCCGGAAATAACCGATTATACCTACGTCAAGACGGTTAAGTGCAAGACCTAAAGATGCAGAAAATGTGGCTGTGCCTAATCCATAAGGTGAGCGCCGACTTTTTTTGATAATTACCAGTACAAGCGGCAAGACAGCGGTAAGCAACAATTCAAGGATGTAAATCCAGCTTTCCCAGGTTCCAATTAATAAAGTATTGAATAAGTTAAGCCTAAAGAGATCATAAATTTTTAATATTAAATAAATTGCTAACAGTGATGCTCCAACAATGCTTAACGAACTCAACATAGGCATATCTTTTCCATATTCTTTTGTCGCAGTATTTCCATCATTTCTATTTAGAGAACAAACAACAGGAACTTTACCATTAGTTTGTTCACCAAATACAGATACGGGATTATACAACTTAGAATACAGGATTTTAACAAAGATTAAAAACATTATACCGCATCCGGCAGCAGAGGTAAAAAAGTATACCGGAAGAAGAGATGAATACCACAGCGGAAATAAACGATACGGGGTGATTAAAAAAAGTGATCCCAGTGAGGAATGATGAAGTGTAGAAAGAGATATCCCGATTATGACTACCCCGATAGTAATCTTGTGTAAGAAGCCAACAGTTTTTTTTAGTTTATACTTTTCAAGAATATTCGGCATTAGCTCAATGAATGTTACAGAAAAATAAAGCATTACGCACCAAAAGACTTCAAACAGGAAGGAATGTTCGTTCCACATAAATAACGGATGCCAAAACCGGTAAGGCAGTCCGATATCAAAAAGTAAAGCAAAGCAGGAAGAACCGTATCCTAAAAAAGCTACGAATATTGCAGGCTTAATAAGTGGCTTAAATTTTTCTACCCTTAATACGTAAACCAAAAATCCAATCGTAAAACCACAGGTCGATAAAGCAACCCCGGCTATCATATTTAAAACCTTCCATAATCCCCATGGAACAGAGTCGGTTAAATTGGTAGTTGCTCCTAAACCAAACCACAAACGAAAAATTCCGGCTACCAGTCCAAAGAAAACAAAGAACCACAGAATATCTTTTAACGTTCTTGCCTTGTTAAGCATCACCTTGCCCATCTTCCTTTTTAGTTTGATTTTTAGTTTCGCCATTCTGACCAGAGAATTCCATTCTTCTTCTGATAATCCAGTTCAGTCCGACAAGAAAACCTCCAACCGTTAAACCTATTACCGGTGTTTTTTCAATTAACGGCTCGGTAAGATGAGGAATCGGCGTTACCGGTTTATCCGACCAACCTGTTTTTGCCAGATCGATATCGGAAATACATAATATGGAAGTTCCACCATATTCTTTTTCTCCCCAAACATGCTGCAGGTATTTTTCAGGTTTTGAATTTATAGTTCGGTGTGCTTGTTTCAACAACTTATTTCTGTCTCCAAATACAATTGCTTTATTCGGACACGCTTCAACACATGCAGGCAATTCATCGTCTTTAATTCTATCATAGCATAGATTGCATTTCTTCATAAATGGTTTTGTTACATTCCATTCATAACGGGGAATGTGAAACGGGCAGGCAAGCATACAATACCTGCATCCAATACATTTATCGGGATCGTAAATCACAGCACCTTTTGGGGATTTGGTTATACCGCCAACCAAACAAGCTGAAATGCATGCCGGATCCAGACAATGCATACAGCTTAATCTTGCAAAACGATCTTTATCAATTTTATTAATGCTGAGAAATCGGTCGGAAGATAAACCGTCTCTTGCAGTTATGCGATCAAAATATGATTTTTCCAAGTTGAGATTATTTTTTTCAATACACGCCAGAACGCATTTTTCGCAGCCGGTACATTTTGTTATATCCATTAAAACAGCAACCATCAAACCTTCGCCTCCTCTCCAAATAAGGCTTTGGCAACTTTATCACCCGCTCCCGGTTTTAACTGCCAGTGTACCACAGATAACCTGTCAAAGAAATATAAAACTATATGAGAAAGTTTTGTAAACGGGATAACGACAAACAAGGCTTCCCCGCTAAGTATATGGATCAGCATTGCCGTGTTCCAGGGAAACGGATTGATTGCCGGGTGTCCTGCTAAAAATCCAAAGAGGAAAGGAAGGAGAACCATTATCAATAAAACATAATCCGATTTTCTTCTCATCTCTCTCTGTCTCCTAACAAATATCCTGCAGGCAATCAAAACCAGAATGCATCCAATCACAACAAGAGTAAGTATATCTGCTAAAGCTCTGCCAATTGAAGGTAGGTCAATTCCTAGGTAGTTTTGCCATAGAACAATGTGATCAATAAAAAAAACCGAAACCAGTATTGCCGCAACATGAAAAATGAAAGACACGGTTGAAAAAATTCTTGTCCCCTTTATTAAATGCTTAACAGGTACAACCCAGGAGAACATGTCGGAAAAGATTTTTCTCCACGAAACATTTTTAAGCTGCTTCCCCTTTGAAATAAAAATAGAATAAAATTGAATTATAAAATGTCTCGCCAATCCCAAAATCATTATTAAAAATGTAAATGCAAATAAAGGACCTTTTGCAAATTCAATCCATTGTTCCATTTTTATGTGTTATCTCATTTTTAAATATTATTATTGAAAACCGCAGAGACTTTTCACCAAGACTTTCATAGGTGAAGTAGAAATCCAATCATTCATCCTCAAGTATCCAGACTCATTCTACATTATTTCCATTTCCTCTTTCATCTTTTTCCGCTCTTCTGAAGTTTTACCTCCGGGAATTTCAATCGCTTCTAAAATCAAATCGTGTAAACCAACCACCTTACACGGCAGATTATAATATTCTACTAACTCTCTTAGTTGTTTTTTACAGTTAGCACAGGGCGAAACTATAATTTCAGCACCGGTTTGTTCTATTTGTTTGGCTTTAACATACCCGCCTACTTCCATCCTGAATTCGTGGATTTCATCTATTGAAACGAGTCCACCCCCACCTCCACAACAATAGTTATATTGCCCATTTGGTTCCATCTCCACAAAATTTTTAACAAAAGATTTCAGAATTTCCCGTGGCTGATTTACAATCCAGCCTGATCTGGCAATATTGCAGGGATCGTGATAGGTAACCTTCTGAGTTATTATATCGGGATTTAATTTTATTTTACCTTTCCTTAGGCAGTCCAAGGTATATTCCATAAAATTCATAACCGGATAAGTCTTCTTACCGCCAAAGACCGGTACAAAATCGTGAGCGGACCTTGATGCATGACCGCATTCCCCTATTAAAATATTTTTGCCATTTAATCGTTCTACCTCATCAACTAATTGTTTAATAATGTTTTCCAGATGCCAATCACTATAAAAAAGTCCATAGTTAATACCATCATAATTACATGATCCTATTGTCCATTTATCCCAATCGCCCGCTGCATACAAAACCGCTGCATTTCCCATAAGAGTATCCGGTTCTAATAAATAATCACTTACCGCACAAAAAAACACATATTCTCTGTTTACTTTATCACAAGGGAACTCCACTTTTATTCCAAGTGTTTCCTCTATTTCTTCCGCAAGAAATTCCAACGTATTAAGCAAAGCATTTTTAGGTACCTGAGATGTGTTATGCGTTTTACCTTCCAGCTGTTCTCTTACGCTTACTTGTAATGCTTTAGGTACTATTCCAATTAGACTAAGGATATAGCGACCAAGACGTGTGATAAGTCCGTGATCGACTCCCAAGGGACATTCATTCGTGCAACGTCTACAAGCAGTACAACGGTAAAACAAATCAAGCATCTCATCAATTATTTCTTCAGTTAGCTCGAACGATTTTGTTAAGAAACGTGACCTGAACCATCCGCCGAATGTGAAATAACGTTTATAAATTTCCAAAAGAAGGTTTGTTTTATAGCATGGAATATCGCGTGAATCCTGGGTAGTAACATAGACCGGGCATGCGACCGCACACCGGTTACATTTTGTATTGGTTATACAATAAGAATCCAACAATGGTTTATAGTCCGTATAATTCAGAACTGCCGCAAATGCTTCAAGAAACTGTGCGACTCTATTCTCAACAACAGGGTTTTCGATATAGTACGGATATTTTTTTTTGTATATACCCGTTTCTTCCTTCAATAAGGGTTCAGCCATATTTATGCTCTTTGATAATTTATTCGTTTTGAAAAGTGCAAGTTGCATACCAACAGTATAATTGTTTTTATGATGTAGAAAGTTTATGCATAATAAAAAACGAAATGTAAAAAGATATAATCCCGTTTTGTGTAATTAAATAAAAGGATAACAAGTGTTTTTCGTTATTCTTATGAATGACTATTAAAGAAATAATTGACTTGCTTTAACCAGGGATAAAATCAGTGCAGCGACACCGAACGGTGTTGCAAGTGTTGCGACAAAACGTTGCATAAAACATTAATGCAACACTATTTAAGAAACACTAACTGCGGTTTATTAAACAGATGATGGTTTGAAATAATTAAATAACCTATTTTGGTTAATGACTTTTAAATTCCTACCGTTGGCATATATGTTGTTTAAAATGAAAATAAAAAGATAAAGCCATGATTTATGGAATTCCTTTATTCAAGAACAGGGTCGCTCCCCGTTGTACAATAGCTGATACGATATTATTAATAAAGGTTACCTCGAACCGAATTGCAAAAAAAAAGTATTTGAAAATCGATGAAAAGTCATGGAACGATTTATTTAAAATCTTTAAGGATAACAAGGTCGATACTCTCGTCTGCGGCGGGATAAATTATGGCAGCAGGAAATTATCAATGGAGCATGGAATATCTATTATAGATAATGTTGCCTGTTCCGATAAAGAAATAATAGATGCAATAAAAACAAGAAGATTAAAAACCGGTTTCGGGTTTTCAGGAAATTCGGATTCCGGATTGAAATCAACAGGAAAAAATTCTACAAAAAAAACTATTGAATTGTTACAGGATATAGATTGTCTTGCATGCGAAGATCATCAATGTACAGAAGGTAAAACATGCAATTTGTCTTTAAGGTTAAATAACAAAAGCGAAAGCGAAGAAATAAGAGAGATTTTAAATTCAGCCTTGGATATTTCACTTGAAGATGAGAGAATTCTCTGCCGGCTTTCTGAACTGGTATATTTCGCAATTGAAATGAACTATAAAAAAATTGGGATAGCATATTGCGTTGATCTCGCGGAGCCCGCCGGAATTGTTTCGCAGGTGTTGCGGCGTTTCTTTTACGTATTTCCTGTTTGCTGTAAAATCGGAGGGAAACAGTTGCCCGATGCAATGATAACCGGGAATAACAAAATAGAATGTAATCCTGTGGGTCAGGCAGACATTCTAAATATGGCTGGTGTAGATTTTAATATAAACATAGGACTCTGCATCGGCACTGATTGCATTTTTAGCAAATTAAGTAATGCCCCGGTTTCGACATTATTTGTAAAAGATAAATCTCTTGCTAATAATCCGATTGGTGCAGTTTATTTAGATTATTATTTGAAAGAGGCGGCGAATACATCGTTTACATAAATTTTAAATTAACTTAATGAAATTGAAAACCCGGAGGAAATATGGCTATTCCAACATTTAATGCTGTAGGATTTTGTGCCCATTATTCTAAGCAGGGCGACTGGGCATTCGATGTTGCTTTAGAACTTTCTAAAGCACATAAGGTACAATTGAATGTTTTTCATTTTTTGATCGACCCTTTCGACCCTGGAGATATGCGGATACAGAACTTATCGCATTCTGAAATAGAACAACTTGCCGTTCAGGAAGAGAAAAAATTAAGATTGTACTACGACGAGCGGGCTGGAGAATATCTCGACGTTGGTTTCCGGGTATGTTACGATAATAGCTGGACAGAGCTTCATCGCTGTTTACTAATAAGGGAATTTCAAATTCTTGTTCTCGGATATCCAAAGAAAGGTGCTTTCTTCGCCAGGAAACGTATAGAAGAATTCGCCGATAGTTTTATTTCTCCCGTAATTCTTGTTGGACCGGATAAACCTGAACAATTACTTTTTAACAGCAGAGCAGCTCTGTTTGCTCCAAACCTGGTTTCCTTTACAGATAAACTACAAAAACCGGAAATTGAATATATATGATATATGATGATTTAAGATTTGTCCTCTTTATACACCAAGATAAAGTAATAGATAAAGAGCATTCTATTTTTTAATTTTAAATGAGACAAGTTTTGATTTTACCAGAAGTAAAAAATTGAGTGATATGTGATGGACGAAGAGTTAGGTCAAATTATATTTAATAGTATAAGCGACGGTATTTTTACAGTTGATAAAAATTGCAAAATTACTTCCTTTAACCGAGCTGCAGAGGAAATTACGGGGTTTAGTGCATCGGAAGCAATAAACAAACATTGTTTCGATGTATTCCGTACAGATATTTGCAATAAACAATGCGCACTGAAAGATACTCTCAAGACCGAAGAACCAATTGAAAATATTCGTGTAACTATTATTTCCCGCTACGGCTGCGAGATTCCTATCAGTGTTACAACTACCTTGTTAAAAGATAAAAATAACAAGATTATCGGGGCAGTTGAATTATTCAAAGATATCTCAGAATTGGAACACCTCCGGGAAAGTATCAACAAAAAAAGAACAATTGAAGAAATTGTAAGTGTTAATTCACAAATGCAGCAAATCATCGGCTTGCTCTCCAATATTGCCGAATCCGATTGCAACGTACTAATTGAGGGTCCAAGTGGGTCCGGGAAAGAATTATTTGCACAGGTAATTCATAATCTTAGCCCCCGCAAATACGGACCTTACATAAAAATAAATTGTGCTGCCCTTCCTGCACAGCTTCTGGAATCGGAACTCTTCGGTTATGAAAAAGGTGCTTTTACGGATGCCAAGCATGATAAGCCGGGGCAATTTTGTCTAGCAAATGGTGGAACTCTCCTTCTTGATGAAATAAGTGAAATGGATACTTCTTTGCAGGTAAAGCTTTTACGAGTTCTTAATAACGGAGAATACCGCCCCCTGGGTTCCTCAAAAACTTTATATTCCGATGCAAGAATTATCGCTGCAACCAATTCGGATTTGAAGTTGGAAATTGAACAAAATCAATTTCGCGAAGATCTTTATTTCAGAATTAATGTTATGAACATTAAAATTCCTCCTCTCAAAGACAGACCGGAAGATATTCCACTTTTAGTAGACCACTTTTTAAAATTGTACAGGAAAAAGAATAGAAACGCAGTAGAAAGAATATCCTCGGAAGCCTTAGGAATTTTAAGAAAGTATAGTTTCCCGGGTAATGTTCGCGAACTGGAAAACGCTATCCAGCACACTTTTGTTATGTGCCGGAAGGGGACTATATTACCGGAACATCTGCCGGAATCTATAATTGATGAACATTTTATGTCAAAAGCAGTATCGAGTAACATTAAGAATGAACGTGAATTAATTATTGAATCATTAAAGAGAAACAACGGTAACAAATCGAAAGCAGCTACTGAACTGGGAATGCATCGATCTACTTTATGGAGAAAAATCAGGGAGCTGTGTATTGATATTTAATTATTCATTAGAATCGTTGCCCCTGCCAGAATAATTATTGCGGCAATTACTCTCCTGAATAAATTATCTTCACTAAAAAGCTTCCCACCAAAAATTATCGCCATCAAAACCGAAAGCCGCTTCACAGAAAGAACAAGTGCGACAGGTGCCAGCTTAGTTGCTTCAATCTGAGTGTAACGGTATATAACAGTAAACACCGAGATAATGATTATCAGGTAAAATGTTTTTTTCGTTACATCTTTTACGGGGCGGGAAATACCCCTGTACTTAACCAGAACTACAACAGCAAAAATAATAGCGTAAAACAATTGCTGAAATGCCATAAAGGTATATGGCGGCAGGTTGTAATCTTTAAGAAGAACTCTGTCTAATAAGGAACTGGCTGTAAACAATATCAGTGCAATAAATACATATAAATATTTTTTTGAATTAAACAAACCTTTGAATGGCTCGATAAAACTTTTTGTTTCCTTTTTTATTTCCAGAGTATACGTACCGGCTAACATTAAAAATATCCCGAACCATTCCAACCCTGTTAAAGTATCATTTATGATCAGAACACCCGATACTGCAACAAATCCTGGTGTTAATGCCAGTAGCGGAAGCGCTTCACTTATTTCTAGATTTTTAATCGAAAGCATAACAAATAAAAATGCGGCTGCGCTCAAAATGGTTTTGAGAAACAGTATCTGCATGCTCACAGAAAAAATATTTTCGTAGTAAACATTTAGAAAAAAAGGAATTGAGAAGACCAGCGTAACGACCGAAACCAGGAATGAAAAATTGAGTGCATCTAAAGAGAATAAAGCCTTCTTTTCAGAAACAGCAGATGCTGCTGAAAAAACAGCCGAGATAAAAGCGAGTAAAAACCAGTTCATAAATACATTTTTGTTCTCTTAATTGGTAGCCGCAGTCTTTAGGCTGTGTAACTTTATGTAAAACGCAGTTTAAAAGCTGCGCTACGACTATATTCCTAAATCTTTAAAAAATCATTTAAAGGTTTAAAAGTTTGTTAATAATTTGAAATAAAAATTTCTTCCCGGTTCAATTGTAATACTTCCTCTCGTGGTAGACAAATGATTCCGGTAATTCTTATCAAGGATATTTTCGATTCCGGCAAATATCCTGAAATTGAATGAAGAAATATTTATCTGCTTCGTGTTTATCGCTAAATTAAAAACCGCATAACCGGGAGTTGTAAGTTCGCCTTCGGCAACTTGATTTTGTGCTGTAAAAACAGTCAAGGATAAATCCGTTTCAAGCAGCTCAAGCAAGCTGAACCTAAATCCTAAATTACCATTCAACGGTGGAATTTCTGGAAGATTACCGTTGGCTGTTATGTCATCTCCTTTTACATAGGATAAAACAGTGTAAAACACAAAATCTTTGTAAAAGTTAAAATCGGTTCTAAAATCGAAACCGTATAATCTTGCTTCACCAATGTTCGTTTTTATAAAAGCAGGTTTGCTTTCATAAGTTCCGGGTTTTTCAACGACGAGATCAGAAAAGTAGTTAAAGAACAAGCTCGTAACGAATTTAAAATCTTCAGCGTAGTGACGAATACCCAAATCTGCAGACTCTCCTTTTTCAGATTTAAGATCTGGATTCCCCAGTCTTACGTAGCTTCCCTGGTCTATGTATTGAAATCTTTCTTCGAGCGAAGGTGAACGAAATGAATAACCGAGACTCAGTGTAAGATCAAGATTATTATAAAGTGAATATTTCATTCCCAAGTTAGAACTGTATGCAACATCGTTAACATCAATTTTATTCCAGATCGTTTGTTGTCCCGTCGGGGAATAATTTATTGTTCCGTTGACTATTTCATAAACGGGATTAAGAGTCTTTTCTCCTTTAACATTTATAAAGTCCGTACGTGCACCAAGTGATACCGAAAGTTTATTTTTGATCAGTTCATCTTCATCTTGTGCAAATACACCCAGACTTCTGTATTTCGAATCCGGTAAAGGTTTTTCACCAACAGTTTTATTTGTAGTATTTACAACTTCACCCTGATCATTAAGAACTTCTATTAACTGATTTTTTTGTCTGAAGCCATAGTAGCTTCTGTCCCAGTAATCTAATCCTGCAACAAAGTTATTATTTTCACCAAAAAGGAAATTTCCCTGAAGTAGCAGGTTATTACTTTTATGATCAGCTTCGGGTGTTATTCTAAGTACACTTACTCTTCTTGCAGGAGTTGTTTCTGTTGCAGTAATATTCATCACAACGTGCGGAATATTCTCAACGTCCCGCTTAATAAATTGATGTGCATATTTAACAGTTAACTTATAGAAAGATGAAGTAATATTTTGAATTTCATAACCGACGGAAATCAATTCTCTTTTTTCTTCAGGATATTTTACATCTGCAATTGACGGAAAAACCGATGAGCCGGGTATTCCAGCATTGTTAGCTTTGAATAGTTGGTAGTTAAGTTTTAATATTTGATTTCTGACAGGAATTAAATTAAAATTTCCAGAAAAACTGTAATCTTCGAACTTGCTGTTTTTAATTTCTCCTGTCGGTGTTTGTAAGTTACCAGCTTTCCTGTAAGAAGCACTTACTTTGGAAGACCAGAACGATCCACTTCCGTACAATGAACCGAATGTCATAGAAGAGCTATTGACTGAATTGTAACCCGTAGAAAGATTTCCTCTCAACAAAAAATTATTATTGAATGTCGGGGATTTTGTGATAATGTTTACAATTCCCCCTGTTGCCCCAGAACCGTAAATTGAAGACGAGGATCCTTTTATAACTTCAACTCTCTCAACGTCTCCTAAATCAATTAAAGAGAATCGGGCAGCAACATCAGTTGAAGTAGCGAGTCTGTTTCCATCAATCAATGCAACTACATTTTCACGGCTAAGTCCGCGGATGTTTATTTCCGTGCCCCAAGCACCTTCACTTATAACTGAAAGACCCGGTTCTGTTTTAATTGCATCAGGCAATGATTGAAAGGGTTTCTCTTCTAATTTATCTTCGCTTATCATCAATTCGGAATAAGGCGAGTTACGCAGGTAATTATCGAAGCGTGTTGTTCTTACAATTACTTCTCCAAATTCAATCGGTGTCGGCTGGAGAGAAAAACTCTTTTCCAGATCACCGCTAATGTTTATTTTCTCTGTTAAAAGCCGGTAACCAATACGGGATATTTTTACGAGCGTATTACCTTCTTTCAATCCGGTAATTGAAAAACCCCCGTTGTTATCAGTATAAGCCATTGAGCTGTAAGAAACAAAAACCACTGCCCCACTGATTGGTTCACCAGTATGTGCATCTGTAACCTTACCTTTTAAAATAACAGTTTGAGCAAATGAAAAAGAAAAGCTTAGAAATAAAGAGGCAGCCAATAAAATTTTAAGCAAACTACTTTTTAATAAATTAGTTGTGCCGGCAAACGAGTTCTGCATCATTTTTCAATTCCACTTCAAAGTTTTCATACATTATAAATTACTTCCTATTTTGGGTTTTTTAACAGCACACTTGTTCCGACTTTATATCCTGTTCGTTTTGCAATAACTTCACATTTAACTTTAAACATATAAAATATCTCTCTGTCGCAATTCATCAGAGTTTCAAAATTTCCCTGCCCTTTTGCAATTATAACAGGAGCGTTGAAAAAATATTTATTAAATGTTTTATTGGTTTCTTTTAGATTTGTTCCGGCCACCTTGCTCCCACTTGATATTACTTTAGCGATCTTGTTTAGTCCTATTTTCTTTGCAAAATCTATAGTTACATCATTTAAAATATAGCTATCTCTAACCACAAAAATTATGTTTTTGCATTGTAATTGCTCAATCAATAATTTATCAAAGATTGCTTCTTCCGCGTTATCTCCTATGTATAAAATATATTTTGCTTTTTCGACTTTTTCCTTAAACAAAGGATAATCATCCAATACAATATTATTAGAGTTTATCCGGTTTATTTCATCTTCCAATTTAAAATCAGGATTAGCTCCTAAATCTATTATATTACCCAAAATTGCTACTCTTACGGCTTGTTCAAGTTTATCATAAGAGTTGTTTATATATGTTTTTAAATATGGGACAAATTTTGAGGCTCTCTTTAGATTCCTTTCTTTTTCTTCTGCATAAGGATCATTTATACCGCTAAAAACTTTTACGATATCTTGAATTTTGTTGGAAAGTTCCGGGGCAGTTTCAATATTATCAATATTGTTTAACTCTTTAATTACATATTTCAATATCTCTATCTGAATTTTCTCATCATTTATTTTGGCTATTCTAGCAGCATATAAAGCTTGCTTTAGAATGCAGGGAATACAGTCAGGAGATAGGCTCACTTTTAACTCTTTTTATAATCCGATTATGAATAAAATTATTCCAAATACCAATCCAAATACAAGATTAAAAACTTTTATTAATATGGAATCTTTTACAGAATAAGAGAGCATCGGTAACATACCATGCCCATCCTGAACAACAGAACTGGTAAATAGCACTGAAAAAGGAATTAAGCCATTTGAAAATAGCATTACAAAAATCATATGTGGACCCGATTCCGGTATTAAACCAATAAGTGCACTAAGAATTAAAATTAAAAAAGTGTATTCAGAGGTTATATTCTTTAAATCAATAAAATGCATTCCATAATCTACAATAATCAATGCACCGAAAGTCCATAGAAAAATTCTTAACAGATGACTCTTTACAATATGTGTCCAGATATGATCTCTAAGGTAGTGTTTATAGCCTTCTCGTCCGGGATGATATTGTTTAAACTCACAATCACTACAAGTTTGTATTTTAAATTTTCTCGTAAAATAATCTGTAAGATACCCGCCTATTATACCGAGTAGAAAAAGTATTGCAAAAATAATTAATGCCGTTTCTGGAATCATTGCGAGCATTATGAATTGTTCGTCACCTGCAGTAGCAAGCATTAAACCTGTAAGAGCGCCGAAACTAATCATACCGTGAATGTAAAGTGATACTCCGGCAAAAGAACCAAGGCAACCGGGTGCTGTGCCGAGTAATGAAGCAACAAAGTATTGTTTCCATTTATTTTCCCTTTGAAGAATCGACTCTAACTCACCTTTTGTTCTAACATTTATAATATCAACAGCAATCATCATTAACAAAACAAAAAGTGTAACTTTTAATGATTCTTTTAAAACATTTATAAATATTTCCATATCAGCTACGATGTTTAACTCACTTAATCATATTTTCCGGCATTTGTACTGCAACAACTTTTCCCCGGGCAGTAACTTCCCTTTTTGCCAAGACTGTAATTTCAGAAATAACTTTTTTCCCTTTCAGTTCTAAGACCGTTCCTCTTAACTCAAGTTCAACACCAAGAGGCGTCGGCTTCAGGTAATCAACGTGAAGCGAAGCAGTAACAAAACGGAATGGGGACATTGTATCAAACTCTCTTCCCTCTGCTCTGTACGCGGCTAAGGCAGCGGTTCCTGTTCCGTGGCAGTCAATTAATGATGCAATCAATCCACCGTAAACATACCCTGGAATTGCAGTGTGATATTCTTTCGGTGTAAACCGGGTCACAGTTTCATCGCCTTCCCAAAAGGTTTTTATTTGATGCCCATATTCATTAAGTTTTCCACATCCGTAGCAATGTGCTACATCATCCGGGTAATAATCCTGTATTGCTTTTAGTTTCATTCTATTATCCATTACGATGTTTGTGTGAATGACGTCCTTGTTTAATACTTCTTTTGGATGTTGGTCCGGTTAATCGAGTCAAATCACCTTTAAAGAAATGTTCAATAGCCTCTTTAACCATCATTCTTCTGGCAAGATAGACTGTGGTTTTAGGCGAATTGATTATTTCAAAAGCAAACGGGCCGATATTGCCAACAATGAATACTTCAACCCCTATATTTAGGAAACCGTAAAGGTTATCATGATTATGTCCCTCATGATTATTAACATACGCACTGAAGGTTTCAGTTTCTGAATTAAAGACGATATAATAATTTGCATGCCCAAATCTTTTGGCAACAAGGCTATCTAAATTCTTTCCGTCCGAACCTAATAAGATTAACATTTTCTACGACTTTTTTTAAAATTACATTTATATAGAGATGTTGTTTATCTGTTTAATGTTTTTATTTCGAATAAATTGTAATTAGAATCGCTTATGAAATAAGTTTCACCTGAATTTCTTTTTCGAATAAAGGTATGATATCCTTTTTTACCGGCTTTCCTGAATATTTCTTCAGCCTCCGATGATTGTAAACATATATGCCCGAACGAAGGGGATTCTATTTTGTTGCCAATGAATAATTCTAAGTCAATACTGCCGCAGGAAGTATATAATATTTGTACTTTCTCCTTAATACCGAAAATCGAATAGGAATCTTCCGGCTGTAGAATAAAAGTTCTTATTATTTCGCAATTTAAAACTTCACTATAGAAATTCTTAACATCTTCCTTTACAACATGTAAACCAACATGTAAAATAGTATTGATCATTCAACTATTAAATCCTTTATTGTTGTACACTTCAATAAATTATTCATTTGCTATTCATAATACCTTTAATATCTCTGCTTCCATCTGGTTTGAAAGATTAGTTTTGTTCTATTGTTTTACTCATAAAATTTTATAAATCTTTACAAGTTAAATACGCACTTTGAATTGCTGAAACTAAATCTCCAATCTTTTCTGCATCTCCTATCGGATAAATCGGAATTCGATTTCCCAACCGATACAATAATTCTTTTTCAGAACTCATACCGGCAGTTACAACATAAATGTCAATGTGGTCAATTCTAAAATCACTAAATACATTTTTACTTTTTAGAAAAACAGATGAATCTGTTATGCGCTCTACTTTTTTATTAGTATAAACCGGGACATTATTCTTTTTCAATTTTTGTAAATTAAGTTTTCGGGAAACCATTTCCATATCGCGGGCAATATCATCGAGCATTTCAACAATTTGAACATTATTGCCGTAATCGATTAAAGTATTTGCTATTTCGATACCGATTGAACCGCCGCCAATAATTAATACATTTTTATTCCTGGGAATATTTCTCTCGTATAAAATTTCTGCCCATTTATATTCTTTAAGCCCATTAATTTGAGGGATAAAAGGTTTTGAACCTGTAGCTAATATTACCCCATCGTACTTTCCAATCAAATCTTCTTCCTTTGCTTCTTTCTTGATAATTTGGATTTCTGCCACCTCGTGTTTTAGATAATCTATTTGCTTTTGCAATGACGCTTTCCCGGAAGGCAGCGGAGCCAAATTAAATTGACCACCCAGTTCATCTTTTTCAAACAATGTCACTTTATGCCCACGTTGCCGTAATGTGATCGCAGCTTCCATTCCCGCCATACCTCCGCCGATAACAGCATAATTTTTTATTTCGTCTGCATGAACAAGTGGTTCAAGTTCTCTTCCTACCTCGGGATTTATTTCACATTGCAAACCTTTACCAATTTTTATTCTACCCAAGCAGCCCGTTAAACATGAACTGCACGGACGAATTCTCCCTTCGACAAGTTGTAAATATTTACCAATAAAATCAGGATCGGCAATTAATGATCTGCCTATTGCAATAAAGTCCACTTTTTGTTCGCTAAAAATAGTTGCGATATCAGTCGGCGCCGTAACTTGTCCAACACCAATTACAGGCAGTGAAGTATGTTCCTTAACTTTTTTTGCCAATTGCTATGTAGCACCTTTTGGTACAAAGTGATGTTGATAATACCATGCAGCGCTTTCGCAAACATTACCCGATGTAACGTGAATAGCAGCAGCATCTTCTTTCTCAAGAATTTTTACTATTTGAATAGAATCCTCAATTGTTAAACCGCCGGTGAATTTTTCGTCTCCGCTGATTCTAATGATAACAGGCAATTGAACTTCCGATTTTATTCCCTGAAGAATTTCTATACAGAAACGGAGACGGTTTTCAAAACTCTTTCCATATTCGTCGTTTCGCTTATTAGTTACTACAGACAAAAATTGAGCGATTAAATAACCTAGGCCAAATTGTAATTCGATTAAGTCATATCCGGCTTTATTTGTTCTTATTGCTGCATTGATGTATTGTTGCTGGATAGTTTTTATTTCATCAATGGAAAGAGCCGTTGGTTTTTGTCCACCATTCGGGCATTGAATATCCGAAGCTGAGAAATAAATATTGCCAGCTAATTTCGGGTTTGCCATTCTTTCCGGATGATTTATATGAGCTACTGCTTTTGATCCGTTTCTGTGAACAGTTTCAACTAACTGTTTGTGTCCTTCAATTTTATCATCGTTATCAATTCCAATTTGAGTTGGAAGTTCGCGCACACGTATATCAATAAAGAAAGGTTCAAAGATTACTGCAGCCACATGTTTGGATCTTTTGTCCCAAAATGCATGATGTCTGTCTGTAATATTACCTTTACTGTCTCCATATCCGGTTTTAACAGTGCTCATAAAAAAGCTATTACGAAGTGTTACATTTCCAAGTTTCATATTAAAACTCTATTTAACTATTAAATATGATGCGCAGCATCTAATGTCACTTACTTTGCATCAACACGCAATTGTTAAATAAATTATTCTTTGATTCAGTAAAATAACTTTATTCCGAAAAAAAGTGTTCGTGGTCTTGACGGACCGTAAATATATCCGGCATCTCTGAATATTCCTTTATCAAAATCTTTTTGATAATTGTTAAAAATGTTTTGAATCCCTGTGAAAAATTGAATGCTCAGCTTATCCGGAAGTAAAAAGGTATAAGCCATTTTAGTATTCATCTCAAAAAAGTCTTCACTTTTTTCAAGAACATCGTTTGAAATATATCCAGCATAATGAGGTAAATACATATTACCAGTATAAACACCAGAGAAAGAAATATCCAAATTTGTTATTGAAATTATACTCAAAGTAAAATATCCATATTTATCCGGTGTACGCGGCATTTGTCTTGTCGGCGAAAGAGATGCATCATCCGACCATTGCTGGGGTTGAATGTATAAACTTCTTTGGACGGTAAATCCGAATTGCGAATTAATCTGCTCAACAGGAAATATTTTTACCTCGAAGTTAAAACCATAAACCTCGGCGCCTGGGCCGTTTTGCCGTTCAACTATTTTATTTCCTTGAGAATCAATTCCTACCTCATTCAAAACAAAAACATCTTTAAGCCTTGTATAGAAAGCTTCGAGTAAAATATTTGTTTGCATTTTCCCAAATGAAGGGTATAAATCGAATGATGTACTAAAAGTGCTAGAACTTTCCGTTCTTAAGCCGTCTGCCAATCGTATTAGAATTACTTCGCCGCCAACCGCCGTAATATGTAAATCTTCATCAAATGATTGCGGTGCCCGGTAACCTTTAGCGTATGTTACTCTGGCCTGAATTTCCTCTGTAAATCTGTATAAAAGGGTGGTGCGTGGACTTACTATGATATTATCAATTAAATTATGTTTATCTAAGCGAGCACCGATCAAATATTTTAGTTTATTCCAATTCCATTCACTTTGCAGGTAAAGTCCGGTAACTTTAATCCTCTGGTCAATTTCTCTATTATAACCCGGCATTTTATCATTCAGACGATTGTATTGATATTCAACTCCTGTTGTTAAAATTGCTGGTGAAAAAATCAAACATTCAAAATTATGATTGTATTGAAGCCCGGACGCAAAAGTAAAATCGGTTGTTGAACCATATGCATTGGGATCTTGTTGCGCCCCGTAATAACTTTTTCTCTCTATATTCTGTAACGTAAAATATATGTTAAATGTAGAACTATTTGTTATATAAGTATAATCTATGCTGCCGCTATTAATAAGATGTTGAATTTGTTCGGTAATATCACTTTCGTGAGGTTGTAAATCGAATTTGTTTCCGCCTCTTCTAAGCTCACTCATTGTATGATATTCAAGATTGATTTTACTTTGGGTTGAGGGCTTATAGAAAGATTTAAAACCGAATGAGTGATTATCAATTTTACCAATTTCAGAGAAACTATCTCCGTTTACATCGAACTGCATTCTTTTTCGGAATGCACCGAATATAAAAATACCCGTTTTGTGATCGTCATCAGTCAAAGAAGCATTTAATGTTGTAGTCTTATCAGGTATTCGGGAATCTAAGAAAGATAAGCTGCTTGTTACCTGGAATGAATTATTCGAAGGTATTTTTGTTATAATGTTAATTGTGCCACCAATTGCATTTGAACCATATAATGCCGATCCGCCGCCCCTGATTACTTCTACTCTGTCAATCATATTTGCCGGAATTTGTTCGATGCCATAAACGCTGAAGAGTGCACTGAAAACGGGTCTACCGTCAATCAGTATTTGTGAATATGGTCCATCTAATCCGTTTATACGCACCTGTTGAAAACCGCAGTTTTGACAATTAGTTTCGAGCCTTAATCCGGGTATGAAAGACAAGCCATCTGCCAGATTTAGTGAGTTCGTTAATTCGAATATTTTTGAATCCACTACATTAACAACAATTGATGCTTCTTTTCTATTTTCTTCTTGTCTGTTTGCACTTACTACTACATTTTCGGTTTGGATTAAATCCTCCTCCAGATTAAAATTTATTTTAGAAATATGATGCCTTCTTAAATGAACTACAACTTCCTGGGATTTATATCCGATGTATGATGCTTTTAAAATAAAATTACCTCTCGGTACATTTATAAATTGGTAGTAACCATCTTTATCGGCTACTGCGCCCAGAATTGTTCCTTTAAGAATTATGTTTGCCCCTTCCAAAGGTTTATTCCCTGAAAAAACATATCCTTCTATTTGAGGATTCTGAGGTTGCGATAATAAATTAATCGAGCATATAAAAGCCAAAGAATATAAGAAAATCTTTTTCATTACTGTCTCCCTTGTAAAATTTAACAATACTTACAAAGTTTTTAATAGAATAGAATGTCGGTTACGAAATAGATTACCAGGAAAACTGTAAATGCGGAGGTGCTCGTGATAATTTTGTTTTCTTAATGCTTGTCGAATAGTACGTTCTAAATTTGAGTATAAGATATTCGCAGACTATTAAAAAGAAAAAAAGTATTATAATAAAAACAAGGTGTGTGTGTTTCAACAGATGATATATATTATCCAGTAGAAGAAATTCTTGCTTTGTATGGTGATGGTGCTGCTTTGAACCGGGACTTTTGTCGGAAGAATCATATGGGTGCGCATGCTCAACTATTCTTCCGTCCGGTAAAATATGTGTATGAATGAAAACGTTATTATTAACAATAACTGATAAAACTGCAACTAGTGTAAGAAACCAGATTATCTTATTAATTTTCAAAATCATTCTTATTCTGTTGAATTTAATATGAATCCAAGATTTTTTATTCACTTTGTGCGACTTGTGTTAATTATTACCAAGCAGCATTTTCTTCTTCAGCAATTCTCCCTTTGTTTCGAGGTAAGCCGGATTTACAACTATTGCTTCCTCAACCGGGCATACAGATTCACACTGCGGCTCATCATAATACCCTACACATTCGGTACACAAATCAGGATTTATTTCATAAACTGCATCCCCGGCAGTTATTGAATTATTTGGGCATTCTGA
>JAJDNK010000095.1 GCA_022340715.1 bacterium BMS3Abin03
ATATAAATTCCAGTTATGATCGCGATTAAAATAACAACGCCCATAAGTGTTACGTGAATGTTCATACCAAGCATAGTAAAACTTTGCGGCAACATCGGTATAACAGCTTTGCCTAATGTTAAAAATCCTATGCCTATATAACCTATCATATAGAACATCAACAGGATAGTTGCGAGAAAACGTGCAGATGGACTGAATCGCTTTTCAAAATATTCTGGTATTGATCTAATCTTTGTGTAAACAATTATCGGTAGCCACCCAAATAGAAAGAATGGAACAAAGAACCAATCATTTATATAAGTCATTGAGGATGAAAAACCATCCTGGAATCCCTTGGCAGAATATTTAACAAAACTATGACTTCCAACACCGGTTGCAACAATTGAAAAAGCTATAAGCCACCAGGCAAACCTTCTTCCTCCAAAAAAGAAATCTTTTGTGCTGCGGTTATATTTTCCAAAATAACTTCCAAACAGCATAATGATGATGAAGTAAACAATCATTACTGTCCAGTCGATCGAAGTTCCTATGCTGTGAAAAATATGATGATCCATAGATTAAAAATATAATGCTGCGATTATTAGTATGAAGTGAATGAAAACGAAATAGAAAAATCCAAATAGCATTATTCTATACCACTTCTTGTGGCGTTTTTTAGTAAGATCAATAGCGCCGGATTTTTTGATAAGATAAATTCCTGAAAAGAAGAATATTCCCCCTACAACGTATAGATAAATGAATGGAAACCACGAATCAAAGAATGATAGCATAAATAAATTACTTATATCCGACAGAAATCATAAATAAATATTTCAGGTAAGTTAAATAAGAGGTTTTTTTTATCCAAATTATTTAAAGGTAAAAACAGCAAAGTTTTTCTTTTTGAAGATAAAAAAATTTGAATGGAAGGCTTATTATAGAAAAAACATATCTGAAAAAGCTTAACTAAATTTGAGGCATCAGCAAAATTTAATATATTAATAACATCAAAAGGGAAATTTTTACCGATGTTTTTTAATCATTTGAGCTTTTTATACGTTTTTCTTCGGGCATTTCTAAATTCTTTTATCTCTGTTTTCGAACAACTTTATGAATAAGATAAAAGAGGTCTACCAAAAATATCCTAATCTTTTTGCTGTAATAAATTTTTTATTCTTTCTGTACCTTTTTTTCCTTAGTCTTGAGATGATGGGCGGTTCGCTCAAATTATTCGGGAAAGGATTTTCAGAAACATTAATAGCTACTACTACAAATCCCGTTGTTGGATTGTTTATCGGTATTCTTTCAACTTCTATAATTCAAAGCTCTTCATCAACTACATCTATAGTTGTGGGTATGGTTGCGGGAGGAGCTTTTTCTTCAAATCCGGAAACATCGATTATTCTTGCGATTCCAATAGTAATGGGGGCTAATATAGGAACATCAATAACAAATATATTAGTTTCGCTTCCTCAGATAAACAGGAGTAATGAATTCAAGAGAGCGTTTTCCTCGGCAATCGTTCATGATTTTTTTAATGTTTTATCTGTCATTGTGCTATTTCCAATTCAGCTTGCCACTGATTTTTTAGGAATATTGGCAAGAGATTTAGCGGATATTTTTGCAGAAGTTGGAGGTTTGCATTTCTTGAGCCCGGTTAAAACAATTACGAAGCCTGTTGTTGATGCAATTGAAGTACATTTTGTGAACTTTCCCTGGCTTATGTTTATCATTGCTATTTTACTTTTGTTTATCGCTTTAAAATTCATGGTTTCTTCTCTTAAGGTTATTGTAGTAACAAGGGCAAAAGATTGGTTCGATAATATACTTTTTAAAACAGCAGGACGTGCATTTCTTCTCGGTCTTATTTTAACTATGTTAGTACAAAGCAGTTCAATAACAACTTCTTTAATTGTACCGATGACCGGTGCCGGTTTATTAACATTGGAACAGATATTTCCTTACACTTTAGGAGCGAATATTGGAACTACTATAACAGCAATACTTGCTTCATTAGTCACAGGAAACTTAGCTGCAGTTACAGTGGCGTTTTCACACACTTTATTTAATATAAGTGGGATATTAATTTTTTGGCCATTAAGGAAAATCCCGATTACATTAGCCAGAAAATTCGGTGAATATTCGGTAAAGAGTAAATTAGTACCACTTGGTTATGTGCTTGTAGTATTTTTTATCATTCCTTTGTTGGTTATTTATTTTACAAACTGAGGTTTTACAGATGATCAAAGAAATTTTATCAGTATTTAAATCAAATACATTAATGGATAGAGCTTTCCAGCGTTCTTATGATATGCTGGACTTAACTCATAAAATGTTCCTTCAGGCGAAACAGGTTTTAAGAGAAACCGAACACACTAATCTTGATTTTGATATCCATAACGAAGATAATGAGGTTAATAAATACCAGCGTGAAGTTAGAAAAGATGTGTTCAATCATTTAGTGCTTACAGAAGGTGAGCAGTTGAGTTCTGGATTAGTTCTTGTAAGTATTGTTATTGATATTGAGAGGATAGGAGACTACACAAAAAACATTATAGACCTGGCACAAAATCATCCGCGAAGACTTCACGGTGGTCATTTTGAAGATGATCTTGTTCGTATTGAGCAGGCGGTTCTTGAAAATTTCCGCCGTACAATCGATGTATTCAGAAATTCTGATGAGGAAGCTGCTATTCAATTATTAAAAGAATTTAAATGGATCAGCAAGCTGAGCGATGACTGCCTTTATTCACTTGTTAAAGAAACCGATCCTTCTATTACAAGCGGGAGCGCAGTAGCGCTTTCACTTTATTTCAGATCATTAAAAAGAATAAATTCACATCTTAGAAATGTAACAACAAGTGTTGTAAACCCTTTCCATCGTATAGGTTATAAACCAAAAAAGAAGAAAGAAAACACATAGGAATTCCTCAAAATTGATCAATTTGGATTAAAAAAAAAGGATTTTTTGAATTTCTTAACAATTTCTTAATATGGTGATCATATATAAGTAATATGTTCTTCATAATATTACACTCCTAATATAAACTCAATATTTTTATATAAAAATTGGAAGTATAGCAATAATGAAAAAATTGATTTCCTTCATCTCAATTTTCCTGATATTCCAGATTTCAAGTTTTGCACAAAATGTTAAAGCTGATAAAGACCTGCCTCATTATACTAAAGTAAGCGGAATATCCGGTAATCTTAACAGCATCGGTTCGGATACAATGAACAATTTACTTACGCTTTGGCTGGA
Organism: bacterium BMS3Abin03; assembly: GCA_022340715.1. Classification (GTDB taxonomy): domain Bacteria; phylum Bacteroidota; class Ignavibacteria; order Ignavibacteriales; family Ignavibacteriaceae; genus BMS3ABIN03. The sequence goes on from JAJDNK010000095.1 coordinate 3,242, forward strand.
ATCCTTTAAGAAGTTCTATCCGAATGTAAATATCCAGATTGAGGGAAAAGGTTCAAGTACTGCACCGCCGGCATTGATAAGTGGAACAGCACAGCTTGGTCCAATGTCGAGAGAAATGAAATCAGAGGAAATAGATAAGTTTGAAGCAAAATTTGGTTACAAACCTGTTCATTTAAGAACAAGTCTTGATGCGCTTGCAGTTTATGTAAATAAAGACAACCCGATTAAAGGTCTTTCATTACCCCAATTAGATGGCATATTTTCAAAAACAAAAAGAAGTGGAATAAATAAAGACATCACAACCTGGGGACAGTTAGGTTTAACAGGTGATTGGGCAAACAGGAAAATAAGTTTATATGGTAGAAATTCTGCTTCCGGTACTTATGGTTTCTTTAAAGAGCATGCGTTATTCAAAGGTGATTATAAGGATGAAGTGAAGGAACAGCCCGGCTCTGCTTCGGTTGTTCAGGGGGTAACTGAAGACAGGTTTGGTATCGGATATAGTGGTGTAGGTTATAAAACTTCCGGTGTTAGAATTGTTCCTCTTTCTAAAAAAGAAGGTGGTACTTACTACGATGGCAGTTATGAACATGTTCTTTCGGGCAAATATCCTTTAAGCAGATTTCTTTACATCTATATAAACAAAAAACCTAATCAACCTTTAGATCCGTTATTGAAAGAATTTCTGAAATTTGTTTTGAGCTATGAAGGACAGGAAATAGTAATAAAAGATGGATATCTGCCGCTTCCGAAAAAGGTTGTTCTTGAGGAATTAAAAAAACTTGATTAACTTAAATTGAAAGCGAGCTAATTAATTTTTAATAAGGAATTCCCTTAATTGTCTGATAAAAGATTGGAAATTAAAAAGAAAAAAGCCGCACATAAACGTGCGGTTTTTTTTGATAAGCTTGCAAAGTATTCAATATATGCCGGGGGAATCGCAGTTATTATTGCGATTACCGGAATACTTGCATTTATTGTTGTTGAAGCATACCCGCTTTTTTCCGGAGCTGATGGAAATGAAAAAGCCGTAATTAAAGAAGGAAGATACGGTCTGCCTGTTCTTACCGGTATAGATGAATACCAGGAAATCGCCTATATAATTACAGATTCTGCTTCGGTTGATTTTATTCGCCTTGAATCAAAAACTCCCATCAAAAAAATTGTTTTTAAAGAGTTGAATGACCGAACTGTATTTTCTGCATCGGCAGATATGAGCAAAAAACATGTAGCACTCGGACTCGATTCAGGCAAAGTTGCGTTAATCAATATAGATTATAATATCACCTTTGATGAGAATGACAACAGGATCATTACTCCTGAAGTCAGCCTGGTTTCTTATTTTACTCTTGATTCAACGATGCAGAGTATAACTAATCTTGAATACCAGGTTGATGAAGATGGAAATCCAAGTCTTGGGGCAGTAACCAGGGACGGCAGATTTTTATTTTATTCAAAATACCAGGAACAATCCTTATTCGGAGAGGGCGAGGTTACTGAATATAAGTATGATTTAAGCGATGATGTTTCAACAAGAATTAAAACTCTTGCAATGGATTCAGAGTGCAGAAAATTAATGGCTGGCGATGAGAAAGGTTCTGTTTATTATTTTGATATAAGTGATAAAGCAAATCCACGGATGGAAAAGCGGTTAATTGTTTTAGATAATTCTGATGTTAAACTAACAGCAATTAAATTTATTTTAGGGGATCAATCTTTAATTGTCGGTACATCTGATGGTAAAGTTTCATCATGGATGAAAGTTAATGAAGAGAATACTGAAACAGGCTGGAAGTGGGTAAAAGCACATACGTTTGAGCAACATTCTGCAGCGATCACAACTATTGCTCCATCTACAAGAAATAAATGTTTTTTTACTGCATCATCTGATGGGGAAATTAAGCTTCACTACTTAACGAGTGAAAAAATGCTTTTAAGTATCAACGAGTATAAAATTCCTGTTAAGTATATTGAATTTTCTCCCAAGGCTGATGGAGCGATCATTCTTTACAAGGATGGTTTAATTTCCAATTATAAAATTGATGATCCACATCCTGAAGTAACTCTATATTCGCTTTTCGGAAAAGTTTGGTACGAAGGATACAAGCAGCCTGAATATGTCTGGCAGTCTACCGGTGGGACTGATGAATTTGAACCAAAGTTCAGTCTGGTTCCACTTATCATCGGTACATTAAAGGGTACTTTTTATGCTATGATATTTGCCATTCCATTATCACTTCTTGGCGCACTTTATCTGTCAACATTCAGTCATCCCAATTTAAGAAATAAAGTAAAACCTATCGTTGAATTACTTGCCGCTTTACCCAGCGTTGTAATCGGATTTCTTGCCGGATTATGGTTCGCACCGTTGCTTGAAAGGATTTTACCGGGAGTACTATTGATGTTAATAGTGCTTCCTATAACTGTAATAATTGGAGTAAGCATCTGGAGATATTTTCCCAAGATGCGATTAGGACTAAAAGGCGGTTATGAAGTTCTGTTCCTGATCCCGTTAGTAATACTTGGTGTAATGATTTCAATAGAGCTAAGTCCGTGGTTTGAATCTTTTTTATTTGGTGGTGACTACCGTGTTTGGTTATTCGATACTTTAAATACAAACTACGATCAACGCAATAGTATAGTTGTTGGATTTGCAATGGGATTTGCTGTTATCCCGATCATCTTTACAATATGCGAAGATGCACTCTCAAGTGTTCCGCAGCATCTAACTTCAGCATCTCTCGCTCTCGGTGCAACAAAATGGCAAACTTCCATTCGTGTTGTACTTCCCACAGCAAGTCCAGGAATTTTTTCTGCGATAATGATCGGATTGGGACGTGCTGTTGGTGAAACAATGATAGTTTTAATGGCAACAGGTAATACACCGATTCTCAGCTTTAGTCCTTTTAACGGATTCAGAACTTTATCTGCAAATATTGCTGTTGAAATTCCCGAAGCACCTTATCACGGAACCTTGTATAGAGTACTGTTTGTTTCTGCCGTTCTTTTGTTCCTGTTAACCTTCCTGGTTAATACAGTTGCAGAGGTGGTAAGACAAAGATTGCGAAAAAAATATATGCACATTTAATTAATGAAAAAATTATTCAAAACCGGCGAAATATTTATTTGGTTTACAGGCTTCGGATTAGCTGTAACTTTACTGATGATATCCGGCTTGCTGGTTTTGGTTTTACTTAAAGGAAGCGACTATTATTATCCTTCAAAGCTTGCTTCTGTAAGCACAGTTGATGGTAAAAATTATTTGGGACAGATGGTTCGTGAAGAACCGATACCTAAATCAAATTTACCAGATTCGTTGCGCGATAAAGACCTTGAACGTTATAACCTTAAAATTGCAAACAGGGATATTTATGGTTTGGATTTCAAATGGATTGAACAACCGGAAATAAAAAGCATTTTATATCCAAAAGATGCAGCTGTAATTGAACGTATGGAATTTGGCAACTTTAACGGCTATCCAATTAAATTAACCAAAGACGGACAGACCGTTATTGAAGGTGATGAAAATGTTGAGGAAGGGATCTCCTCTTACCTTGATAAAATTTCTGATTTCAGGGATGAAATAAATCATCTCAGTAAATCTGAAGTGGGTAAAATAAATTATAAGATTGAGCAATTGAGATTAGATATTAAAAAGTTACAATATTATAACCGTGATGATATTTCTAAAGTCCAGGAACAAATAGATCAAATTCAAGATAAAATAGATAAGTTAAATAATAATTATGCTGTAATATCCCACAAAGTAGATTCGATCAAACATATTGCAAGCCGTTATTCTTTGCTTGTTAAAACTGCTGAGGGCGATGAAAAACAAATTGATCTGTTGAATATAGTAAGAATATATTATCCTAACAGAATGTCTTTTGTTCAGAAAGCGGGATTCATTGTTAACAAAATTGTTGAGTTTTTAGTTGAGGATCCTAGAGAATCGAATACTGAAGGAGGAGTTTTTCCTGCAATATTCGGAACTGTAATGATGGTAATTCTTATGAGCTTGGTTGCAGTTCCATTTGGAGTTATAGCAGCGTTATATCTTCGTGAGTATGCAAAGCAGGGTGCGTTCGTTAGATTGGTTCGGATAGCAGTTAACAACTTAGCAGGAATTCCTTCAATTGTGTTCGGTGTATTTGGTCTAGGTTTTTTTATTTATTTTGTCGGTGGTACAATCGATAAGTTATTTTATCCTGAAATTTTGCCAACACCAACGTGGGGAACAGGAGGAATTTTATGGGCTTCTTTAACATTAGCACTGTTAACTGTACCTGTTGTAATTGTATCTACCGAAGAGGCACTTGCCTCAATTCCCAGGGGAATCCGCGAAGCATCGCTTGCGCTGGGCAGCACCAAGTGGCAAACGGTAAGGCGAATTGTTTTGCCTGCGGCAGCTCCGGGGATTTTAACGGGGGTAATCCTTGCAATGGCAAGAGGCGCCGGTGAAGTTGCTCCATTAATGATAACGGGAGTTGTAAAGCTCGCTCCGAATCTTCCGTTGGATGGAAATTTCCCTTTCTTCCATTTGGATAGGAAGTTTATGCATTTAGGATTTCATATTTTTGATGTCGGATTTCAATCACCGAATGTTGAAGCTGCTTTACCAATGGTATATATGACGACATTATTGCTCATTTTAATTGTAGTACTTTTAAATATTTCAGCTATGGTTCTAAGAAACAGGCTGAGGAAAAAATATAAATCATCAACCTTTTAAGAAATTAAAAAATTGTTAAGCGTGGATAATACATCAAAGTTAAACGAGCCGCAGGCAGGTACACAAAAAGCGGATTCGGAAAAGCATACTAAAATCCTGGTAAGGGACATGAACTTCTATTACGGTTCAGTACTTGCGTTGCAAAATGTATCTATGAATATACAACCGCATAAAGTTACAGCATTAATTGGCCCGTCCGGGTGCGGGAAATCCACATTTTTAAGATCGTTAAACAGGATGAATGATCTGATAGATGGAGTAAGAGTAGAAGGTGAAATTAAAATTGATGGTGTTGATATATATGATACGTCGATTGATGTTGTCGATCTTAGAAAAAGAATCGGGATGATATTCCAGAAATCCAATCCATTTCCAAAATCTATATATGAAAATGTTGCTTACGGTCCGCGTGTAAACGGAATGTTCAGAAGAGATAAAAAAAAGATGGATGAAATAGTTGAAAAAAGTTTAAAGCAGGCGGCTCTCTGGGATGAAGTAAAAGACAGAATGAATGAATCTGCTTTGGGATTGTCCGGTGGGCAGCAGCAAAGGCTTTGTATTGCGAGAGCGATGGCAATATCACCTGAGATTTTATTAATGGATGAACCTGCAAGTGCGCTCGATCCTATTTCAACCGCTAAGATTGAAGAACTTATTCACCAGTTGAAAAAGGAATTTACAATTGTAATAGTAACACATAATATGCAGCAGGCTGCAAGGGTTAGCGATGAAACAGCATTCTTCTATCTTGGTAAGCTGATTGAGTTTGATAAAACCTCAAAGATTTTCACAAAACCATCTATCAAACAGACTGAAGATTATGTATCAGGAAGATTTGGTTAAATAAAATAATTATCTTTGTAGCGAAAGAATAAAATTCGGAATTGAAATGGAAAGAATATTAGATGTTCATATAGAAAAACTCAGAAAACGATTGATCAAAATGTGCAGCCTTGTTGATGAGCAGGTCGATCTTTCTATCAAAGCAATTGAGGACGAGAATCTTGAGCTGGCAAATGAAGTAATTGAGCGGGATAAAAAAGTAGATAAATATGATGTGAAAATTGAAAAGATGTGTCAGAAAATCTTCGCCCTCAACCAGCCCGTTGCTATGGATTTACGTTTAATAATGTCCGCAATAACAATGGATACAAATCTTGAAAGAATAGGCGATATAGCAGTTAATATGGCTGAGCACTATATTGAAATGGGTAAAAAACCTTCCTTCTTCAACAAAACAAAATTTGATGAAATGGCTGAACTTTCCAGATTTATGATAAAGTATTCGATTGATGCTTTTGTCGATGGAAGTGCTGAATTGGCTAGAAAAGTTATTGAGTCGGATGATAAAATGGATAACCTGTATGCCGATAACAGGAAGATACTGATTGACATAATGAAAGAGGATAAAGAAAACATTGAACCTGCTGTAGCTTTGCTTGGAATTTCAAGACAAATGGAACGTCTTGGTGATCTGACAACAAACATTGCAGAAGATGTTTACTTTATTGTAGAAGCACAGGTAATAAAACATAAATATGAAAAGTATCTTTTCAGTGATGATGATGAAGGGGAAGATTCAGAAAATTAGGAATTAACTGAGGAGATTTTCCAGACTCTTAAAAACCAGATCCTTTATATTTATAATTTTGCCGGGATATGAAACCCGGTTTATCCTGCTGCTGAAAAAAATTCCCCACGTCGATGTAACAATAAAATTTGGAATCGATTCGTTCATACTTTCAATTCTTGTGCTGTAAATTGAATTGAGTACAAGCCTTATTATTTCTTCTTCTCTTTTTAACATACCCGTCAATATCTCTATTTCCTGCTCGGATGAATTATCTTCCATTAGTTTAATCATCAGGTTGAAGATAAGTTTATAATGAGAATCAATTGTTTCCTTGAAGCTAATATAATCGAGTAATCTTTCTCCAACTGCTAATCCCGTATTATTAAAGATTGCTTTAATAGCTTCGATAAAACTTTCTGTCTCATACCTGAGTGATTCGTAAAAAAGCTGTTCCTTGGATTCAAAATAATGATAGATTGTTGCTTTCCCGATTCGAATATCTCCGGCAATTTCATCAAGAGTTGTCTTACCCATTCCTTGTCTTGCAAAGCGTTTTACCGCTGCTAATATTATTTGTTCTTTTCTATCTTTAGCCATAATTAAACTGAATTAATTAAAATAAAAATAGGAATAAATTTTTTAACAATTAATATTTGCGAATGTGGTTTGCAACTTTAAGAAGTAATAGGGGAGGGTAGAACAGGATATAATTGTTAAGATAATTTTACTTGCCAATCATCAATCTTATTTTAACAAAAGTTAATAACCGGGGATTTTGGTTAAACATTCCATAAATAAATTCCTTTACCGATCTGCACGAAATTTGTATAAAATTACCTCAATTCAATTTATAATAAATGGTAATTCCTATTTTAAACTCGGGAGGATTGAATGAAAGTCCGCTTTTATATAATTAGTATCTTTGCTTTATTTTTAGTTTTCTTAAATTCAAATGCTCAGGCACAATGGGAAAGAGTTCCCGTTGGGACTAAAAATAATTTTAAGGATCTCTTTTTTATAAATTCTGAAACAGGCTGGGTTGTCGGGGCTGGTGCTACAATTTTAAAAACTCTTGATGGTGGAAAAACCTGGATCGCTCAACAACCAAATATTAACCAGACTATTTCAACAATATTTTTCCTTGATGAGGATAATGGCTGGACTGGCGGTAGTAAAGGTGGAATATTGAGGACAACAGATGGCGGAAATAATTGGATTATCTGTAGTAGTAAAACTGTTCATAATATTTCCAGGTTGTATTTTACTAATAAGGAAAACGGATTCGCAACGGTTCATCGTGGACTGAACGACCGATTTGGCTGGGTTTTAAAATCTACTGATGGTGGTAAAACCTGGCAGGAAAAATTTGCTATTAATGGTTATTACCTGATAGATATTTCATTTGCTGATAAATATAATGGCTGGGCTTCAGGTTCCAACGGACTTATGATAAAAACTACCGATGCCGGAGAATCCTGGGAAACATCATACTTAGGGACTGCCTGCTGGCTCCATTCGGTTTACTTTGTGAATGATGAAACCGGTTGGGCTGTCGGTGGAAATTATGATTATGACCTTATCTATAAAACTACTAATAGCGGGGAAAGCTGGTTTGAAGTTAAAAAAGGAATTCCCGGGATGTACTTAAGTGGCTGTTTTTTTATTAATGAAAATACGGGATGGGCATGTTCAGATAATGGAACAATTTTAAAAACAAGGAATGGTGGAATAAGCTGGAGTAAAGAAAAAATCAATACACCGGAAAAAATAGATGAGATATTTGTTTCAGGTAATACAGGTTATATTGTTGGTACGAACGGAGCGATATTCAAATCAAATTTTGTGAATACAGAATTGAAACTACAAATTCTTGTACCAGATGGTGATGAAGAATGGAAAATTGGTTCAACCCAATTGATTACCTGGGAGAGCGAAGGTGTTCAGAATGTAAAAATAGAATATAGTTACAATAATGGTGCAAGCTGGGATGAGATTGCAGTGTCATATCCAAGCACAGGTGTATTTGAATGGAAGATACCGAATATCTTAACTAACCAGGCAAGAATAAAAATAACCGATTTAGACAGTTTTAGTGCAACTGATTCAAGTGTAAAAACTTTCAGAATTGTAAAATGAGGTTGAATGAGTTTTCATTCAACTTGGTTGATTTCAAATTATAGTAGCCTTTAATTCATTGGTGAGTTTAAAAATGTAATTATGTTAGTGAATAATTTACTTGCTAAACAACAAGCTTATTTTTCTTGACATTCATAATTATATTTAAGAATTCTTCTGATCAATGTTGACTCTGTAAACCAGGGGCGTGGTCAGAGGGAGATTCAGTAACTAGCTGATATATTCTATCTTACTCACACCTCAGCAACATTTATCTTAGTAGTTGGTTTTCGTAAAAAATCAGAGGAGGATGCTATGGATATTTTACCTGCCCGTGTAATAATGTATCAAGTTTTACTACTATAGTAAAATGTAACCTACCTTTTGGTAATCACTATATTTTTAAAACCCGAACAATCTATAAATATTATATTCACATTAAAACAAGGAGGAGAAAAAATGAATAAGTTGTTACTGATTCTTTTAATTAGTGTATTAAGTTATCCTGTTTTCAGCCAGCAGGATCTTGAAGGAAGATCAATAGACAAAGGTTTTATTTATACTGCTGATTCGGATACAATTGAAGGTCAGTATATTGTATTCATGAAAGATTCAATTGAGTACTATTTAGAGAACTACCAGACCAGGTATACGATTCCATTGAACGATGTTAACGAAGTGCTTGAATATGACGGTAATTATGGAAATACCGGTATATGGCTGGGCGCAATCGGAGGTGCTGTTGTTGGTGTGGTTGCTGCTTTGGGAACTAAAGAAACGGAAACTTCAGGCTATATACACACTTGGCCTATATATCTTTGTACAGGTTTAGATACTCTATTGGGTTATGTAATTGGGATGAGTATCGAGTACTGGAATACGGTTTATAGTAAGAGTATGTCATTCCTGAAGAATTTGAAAATAAAGCAACATAAACTCACAGGTACTTCTGTATCTTACAGAGTGTATTTTTAGCTGCATTCAGAAAATTTTTTTTGTTGCCGAACGAAAGTTTTATGTTAATAAAAAGTGGGGAACTTTTTAATTATAAGGAGATTTTTGATGAGCAATATCAAAAATAATTTTTGAGTAATATTAATATTTATCCCGGCTCTGTTTTTTACGAGCTGTTCATCACTTAATGGTCCGTTATTTAAACCGGTGGTGGAAATTCCACCTGACGAGAGTGTGGTTTATATATACCGTATGAATGATGTTGAGAAAAAGGCATTTGTTATTGAATATAATGATAAGGAAATATGCATTCTTGAAAATGGCGGGTACTTCCCATTTTTTGTTAAAAAGGGTAAGGTAAAGCTAACCTCTTCTATAGATTATAATTTCTTTACTTCCGGTCTTGTGGATTTAGCAGCAGTTAAAAAAGATTTTGTCTTTGAAGCTGATGCCGGGAAATCTTATTACGTTAAGTGTCATACAACTGGAGCCGTAGCTCAGGAAATTTCTATACAAATAGTGCCTGAAAACTTTGGATCGAAAAACATTAAAGAATGCAGATTGTTAGAACCGGTTACTGAATAGTTCATTTAATATCTCTTTAAGAGCAGTGGCGTTGTTAAGCTTTTCTTCTTTTGATGAAAAGAGGAGAGTTACAATCTTCTCCTCTTTTTCTAATTCTTTAATTCTGTTGAGTAAGTCTTCTTTGCCTTTTAATTCTTCTTTATATTTTTTACGGAAGTCACTCCACTTTGCAAGATCGTGAGAATACCATTTACGGAGTTCATTGGAAGGGGCAATTTCCTTAAGCCATAAATCCACACCGGCATTTTCTTTAGTTAAACCCCTTGCCCAGAGTCTGTCGACAAGTATTCTGTATCCGTCTTCTTTGGATTGTCTCTCGTATATTCTTTTTGTTTTGATCATGAGTTTAATTTTATTGTCTCAGTCTAAAGATAGCGGCTACCTATTATGATACTTTCCTAACAACAGGATTCAACATTATCGAGATTCCCACGACCAACGCACACCCAATAACATTAAACCAGAGGAAAGGAATACTTGTAAAGAAGTAGCAGTAAAGCACAACCAATTCCGCCACAATAGCAGAGATGAATGTTGCATCGCCGGAGACTTTCTTAAAATAAAATGCAACTAAAAATATTCCGAGAATTGTTCCGTAAACAAGTGAACCAAGAATGTTTACGGCCTCTACAAGAGAGCCAAGCTGGCTGGCAAACAAAGCAAACGTAACAGCGTACATTCCCCATAATACCGTGGAAATTTTGGAAGCTCTTAAATATTGCTCATCGGTTCCATCTTTTTTTATCATCCTTTTATAAATATCTATAACAGTAGTTGAAGCAAGCGCATTTAACTCCGCAGAAGTTGAGGACATAGAAGCAGAAAGAATTGCTGCGAGAACTAAACCTATTAAACCAACGGGAAGAAAATTTACTATGTACGAAATGAAAATATAATTTGTATCGCTTGTGTCTGCATCTGGATTCGCTTCTTTTATCAGATCGATTGCTTTACCGCGAACCAACGAAGCTTCTTGCTGTCTATTTAATACTTCATCCGTTTCTCTTTTTATTTGTTCGGGATTTCCATCGTGGATTGCCCCAAGCATTTGCCGGATTTGTTTCTGTTTCTCTTCGTTTAGATTTTTGTACTGGTTTTCAAGATCGTGATATTGTCCTGAATAAACGCTGCTTTTTACATTATGTTCTTCAACTGGATTAAAAAAGAGTGGGGGAGTAACAAACTGGTAAAAAACAAAAACCATCGCACCGATAAAAAGAATAATAAACTGCATCGGCACTTTTACCAGACCGTTAACGAGCAAACCCATTCTGCTTTCTTTTATCGAGCTTCCGGCTAAATATCTCTGTACCTGCGATTGATCCGTTCCAAAATATGAAAGCATTAAAAACGTCCCGCCAATTATTCCCGACCAAAAAGTGTATCTATCATTCAAATCAAAAGAAAAATCTATTGCATTTAATTTACCAAGCTTGCCTGCAACATAAGCCGCATCGATAAAGGAAATATCTTTTGGCAGTAGAACGTATATCATAAAAAATGCGGAGAACATTCCAACTGTAATAATTATCATCTGGAAAATGTGGGTCTTGTTAACCGCTATTGTTCCTCCAACCGTTGTATAAAGAATTACCACGAAACCGATAATTAGAATTGTAATATCGAGCCTCCAGCCGAGAATTACAGAAAGAATAAGTGCCGGAGCATAAATTGTAAATCCTGCAGCCAAACCTCTTTGTGATAAAAATAAAACGCTTCCAAGTGTCCTGTTTTTAAGATCGAATCTTTTTTCAAGATACTCGTAAGCAGTGTAAACATTAAGCTTGTTGTAAATCGGAACGGCAGTGATCGATAAGATTATCATCGCAATCGGGAGACCGAGATAAAATTGTACGAAACGCATTCCGTCTACATAAGCTTGTCCCGGTGTTGAAAGGAAAGTGATTGCACTGGCTTGCGTTGCCATAATAGATAATGTGATAGTCCACCATGGAGTTTTTCTTCCTGCACGGATGTAAGAATCGACATCCTTTGTGTTCCGGGTTTTCACAATCCCATAAATCACGACAAAGGCAATGAAGCCGAGCATAGCTATCCAGTCGATATAGCTCATTCAAAAACCTTTGTGAAAGTATAGAATAGAATTATCAGAACAACCAGGAAAGAAAATACAATTCCATACAGTTTATTCCACGATCCTGTAAAAGGCGCTTTTGTGTCTTCGGAATTTGAACCTGGGTTGTCTTTAACTTCCAATATGTCCGGCTGAAATTAAATTTACAAATAATTTATAAGCTCCGGGTACACCTGCCGGTAGCTCTCTGAAAAATGATAAACCTGTATAGATATAAATTCCTTTGTCATATTTTGTGTAAAGTAAAGAACCATCTTTCGGTGTTTCGCCGGTATCATTCATTTCAAGCAATGCGTCGTAGTTATTATCCCATACATTTGGGAAATACAATCCGCGTTCCTGTATCCAGCCTTCAAAATCCTTTTCTGAAATTTTATTCGGGAAGTTTAATAAAGGATGATTTGGCAGAAGAAATTTTACCTTTGCATCTTCTTCGGTTACGCGGTCTCTTGATAATTGTAAGTTATAAGGTCCCGGATTTACAACAAGACCCCTGGAAGTATTATACTGTGCAACAAAAGTTCCACCGTTCTTTACGTAATCGAGAATTTTTTCCTGGTAAACTGCCATACGCTCATTCGTATTATAAACTCTTATTCCGCCGATAATGGCATCATAATTTGATAAATTTCCGTTCGTTAATTCAGCATCTGTAAGCAGATCAACAGTAAAACCAAGTTCGCGTAAATACTTGGGAATATCATCACCAGACCCCATAATGTAGCCTATTCTGCTTACAACTTTTTCACCGATGTTAAGTCTCAATAATTTTACTTTGGCTGAAGGAAATACAGTTTGTATCGGAATGTGCGGGTAATCGATTGTAACCATACTTTTTGAATAGGTTTTACCGTCAATTTTAACTTCTGCAGATAATTCAGTTTGGCTTTCATTTTCCGGAGGAATAATTGTAAACGTAAACTGTTTCTCTTCATTCAGATTATCTAAGCTAAAATCAATACTTGCCGGTTGAACTTTCCAGTTTTCGGGAACTACAAGCTTTAATTCACCGCTGCTTTGTTGTTTATGATTTTTTAATGTGACTCTTACTTCATTCGGTTTCCGGGAAGTAAAAAGGTAAAGATTATTTTCAAAGTTGGCAGTAACCGGCGGGGCAATTGCAATCGGATTATATATTTCTCCTCTTACCGGATCGTTTTGCCTGAATCGTACGGGAGTGCTTAAGACCAATCTGGTATCACCAATCGATAATCTGAAAAAAGCTGTTAAAGGAGGTTGATTCTCTGCCTGTCCTCTCATAGTCTGATCTGGAATTTGAAACATCGCTCCTTTAGGATCTTCTTTTATCCAATATGGTTGAGTGATATCTTCATTATCAGGCAGATGAACATCTTTTTCAACATTAATCATTTCTCCTTCATCAAGTTTTTTATGAAGAACGGAATCATCGACCTGGTTGTTAATAAAGACTCCATCGAGTATAAAAGGAAGCTTTGAACGATTCACAATTCCTGTTGAAACATTAAACTCATCACCCGGAGTGTAAATTCTCTGATTTGTTGTTGCTTCCAGCCAGATTCCTGAACAGGCTTTAATTAAATTCAGAACTTCTTTTCCTTTTACCTGAGACCAATAGCTATTTCCCAGGCTCGATATTTTTTTATATGCTTTAAGAAGGATGGGAACAATCGCGGAAGGATTTTCATCATCGTATTTATCAATTGCTTCGTTTATCAGCTCATTTATTTCTTCTCCACCTTTTACCCTGTTCCAGGTCACATCAATATTCTGAAACAAACTTTTAACAGACATATCTCCTTCAAGAGGGAGAAAATAATCGTACCTGTTTGCGCGCCAGCCGGAACTTCCGAATCCCTGACTTTTGTGCATACTTCTGCTTATTGCGGCAATTTCTGTATATGATTTACCAAGCAGGGGATTATATTCGCCGAGGTTTGCAGAAGTTACTGTATCAACTGAAATTCCTCTGCTATTCAATCCACGTCCCCATGAATTCCAGAATATTCTTTTCGGCGACCAAACATCTACGTATTTAAGCTGTTCCGGAAATGCAGTTGAATCGCCTGAAAGTTGAAATGCTTCTTCTGCAAGAATTGCCGAAACAGTATGTTGACCATGTCCGCCTTCACCTGTTCCGGGAAATCTTGTTACTAAAACATCTGGTTTGAATTTTCTTATAACCCAGACAACATCGGAAAGAAGTTTATCGTGATCCCAGAATTCAAAAGTTTCTTCAGGTGATTTAGTATAACCAAAATCTATTGCACGGGAAAAAAATTGTTTTGCTCCATCTATTCTTCTTGCCTGCAACAATTCCTGTGTACGCAGAACGCCGAGCAATTCAGCCTGTTCATTGCCTATTAAATTTTGTCCTCCATCTCCACGTGTTAAAGCGAGATAACCGGTTCTGTAAAGCTTTCCGTAAGTACAATAAGAAAGGAAGGCTGTATTTTCATCATCGGGATGAGCGCCGATATACAAAACGGTTCCCAGTACATTCAGCTTTTCCAGAGCCAGTTTTATTTCGGCTGCATTATAGCTTTTAGGCTCTTGAGGGAATATTTGAATAACAAAAATTAATAGAAGAAAGATTGTAGAAAACCCCTGACGGATAATTCTTTTCTGGTTCACTATGTTTTATCTTTTATTTAATTAATATTGAATTGCCATAAAATCAGGTTTGATAATAAAACATATTTTGTATAATTCCAAGATAGAAATGATGAATAAATCAGGAATAAACCAATTGTATTTCAGTTGAGTGAGCTATTTATTATTTAATGATATTTTTTTTGGTTATTACTCTCTATTAACTCGTCATTCCCACGAAAGTTGGAATCTTAACAATTATACGGGACTCCCTTTTTAAGTGAATGACAATCTGAATTATTTGGAGATCGTATAGTTTCACTTTTTATTCAATAAATTTCTTTATTCGTTATATTTACAACCATTAATAACGGCAACTAATGAAACGATTTTTATTTATCGTCACAGGTTTGATTATTCTGGTAATCGGCTGCTCGAAGGAGAAAGTTAAGCCATCGATAAATACAAACATTTCATCAGAAGAATTGCCTGATCAGGAAAGCTGGAATTCCACAGTTTTTTTTACTGACTCAGGTAAAACTCAGGCAATTTTATGGGCCGGGCATCTACGGGTGTTTGGGAACACGAATACAACTTTACTCGATAGCAATATTAAAGTCGATTTCTATAATAACAAAGAAGTTAAAACCACAACGCTTACAGCAAAGAGAGGTAAAGTAGATGAAAATACGAATAATCTTTATGCATTGGATAGTGTTGTAGCTATAAACGACAGTGGTGTTGTTATTAAAACAGATGAAATGATGTGGAGAAATAAAGACAGGAAAATTGTTTCAGATAAATATGTTACTATAGTTTCTCCGAAAGAGAAAATCGAAGGCTATGGTTTTGAATCAGATCAGAACCTGAGAAATTATGTTATTTATGATATCACTTATATTACAAATGCAGATAGTGTGAAGTGATGCGGACTATAAAGATCATTTTTCTTGGGCTATTATTTTTTGTCCCTGTCTTAACCGCACAGGAAAAACAGGAAGTAATAAAAGTAGTCGGTGATAGTCTTAGGGGAAAAATGATCAATGGAGAATCGGTAAGAGAAGTTTTCGGGAATGTTGTTTTAACTCAGGGGAATGTTGTCGTTACCTGTGATGAGGCAATTCAATACATTTCAAAAAACAATGCAAGGCTTACTGGCAATGTGATATTAAAACAAGACAGT